>JAUSPC010000074.1 GCA_030655835.1 Pelolinea sp. | reverse complement strand
TCCAAAAATAGAAAACAAAAAGAAAGAACCGATTCCATCGCTTGTTATTTGGCTGTCTATCGCCTCGTTCTTTATGGTGATTATGTTTTTTATCATTATCACAGACATTCCTTTTCTTATCGAGAGCAAAAAAATATAGCCCCTTATGTCACTGCCTTTGGTTTATCGGTTTCCACTTTTGGGCCCATGCTGAGCGGCTTGGCATTTTCTCGCATCTACTTAAGGTTAAAGAAATGGATTATCCCAGTCGGCTTGCTCACTTGCTCTGCTGGCTTTATGCTGACCACATTGACAAAGAACAGCATCGCCGCTTTAGTTGGATTATTATTCACTGGAATAGGATTGGGCTTCGTGATCTCTCTCGTTACCCTATTAACTGCTAATTCAGTTGGTTCCAATGACAGCACAGCCGCTTTAGCATTGGTGAACAGCGCATTTTCGGTCGGTATATTCGTTTCACCCTTTTTCTATGCGGTCGTTCCGCGTCTCCTCTCGCCACAACCAAATATCCAGTTCAACTTCCTTTTAGCGGGTTATTTTTTCCTGGGCGCAGGCATCATCGCGATCCCATCTCTTCATTTTCTTGTCAAGGAAAAAGCAATGTAGGATGAGTACGTTTAGACCCAATAGGTCTGATTAAGTTCGAAAAAACCGGGTTACCGAAATAAGCAAGGAGCCCATTAAGTGGATCTAAAAAAGCAGCGATCCTCTCGATCTCTCTTCTTACAATCATTGTCAACTCTGCGGCCGCACCGCTGATCGGTGTGATCGGCAATTCTTTTCCTGATGTAGGAACCACAATACTAAAACAGATCATAACGCTTCCATCCCTGATGATCATTATGTTCAGTCTCGTTTCAGGGCAATTGGTGCGCATTTTCCCCAAGAAATATGTCCTAGCTTTTGGTTTATGCATTTACATGATTGGCGGGATCGGTGCCTATTGGGCACCCACCATATTAAGTTTGGTCGTTTTTCATGCCTTGTTGTCCGCTGGTGCAGGATTAATAGGTCCGCTTGCCATTGAGATCCTTTCTGCGGCTGCTGCTGGAATATTTTTTTCTAAGTTCACGCATAAATTTGGAATATATGCTTTTCCGGTTGGGTTTGCTTTTTTCTTATTGGGATTTTTCGCCTTAAATTTCTCTATCACATTTCCCAATCTGGTGGCATGCGTAATATCCATTGGATTGGGAATTGGCACAATATATCCAATACTCTATTATCGAACATTCCAAATCTGCCTGCTGGAAAACACCACTTCCGCGTTCACATTCATAGATAGCGGGTTTTCCTTGGGTCAATTTGTATCCCCCTTCTTCTATTTTGGGGTTTCCTCACTATTCATTTTTCAATTCAAATAGGATTTTATCTTACAGTTGCAACTATTTTCAGTGCTGCTGGAATAATTTCGCTTGGAATTATTAAATTCTCAACGATATCAGGGACCCTAATAGAAAGCGAAATTGGACTTAATGCTATAATTTTTCAATTATCTTTTATTACACTTTTTTCCAATCATAATGATAAATAACACTAATAACCATATCGATTACCTCATTATCGGTCATGTCACACAAGATATCCATGAAGATGGGAGATCTATCGGCGGGACTGCAGCCTACTCCGCTTTTTGTGCACGCGCGCTAGGAAGAAAACCAGCCATCCTCACCGCCGGCGCCAGAGCTCAATTACCTCAGGAATTGGAGGGCTTTCAAATAGTATGGAAGAATTCAAAAAATTGCACCACATTTGAAAATATCGAAACAGAGCATGGGCGAAAACAATTGCTACACACAATTGCTGATCCAATATTGCCTGAAGATGTCCCACAGGATTGGAGTAATGCTTCCATCGTTCATTTGGGGCCGGTTGCGAATGAAGTGGATCCGGGAATGATCGATATTTTTCCGAACTCGTTTATCGGGTTAACTCCTCAGGGTTGGATGCGCGCGCGCGATGAGGATCACATTGTCCATTTTCATGAATGGGATGGTGCCGATAATTTATTAAATCGCGCAAATGCTGTAGTATTAAGTATCGAGGATGTCGAAGGAGACGAGGAGATCATTCAATCCTACGCCAGTAAAACCAAAATCCTGGCCGTCACGGAAGGGTATAACGGAGCCAGAGTGTATTGGAACGGGGATGTCCGTCATCTTTCTGCTCCCAAAGTATCAGTGCTTGATGCAACCGGCGCGGGAGACATCTTCGCAGCTGTTTTTTTTGATAGGCTCGAAAAGACCAGCGACCCATGGGAATCCGCAAAAATAGCAGTCAAGATCGCATCCCGGTCTGTAACAAGAAAAGGATTAGCAGGAGTTCCAACAGCTCAGGAAATTCGTTCTTTTCAAATCGAAATAATTGAAGGAAAATAAGTACATGGCAAAGATATATACACTGGTGAACCAAAAAGGCGGGGTTGGAAAGACCACATCTGCTATCAACATAGGTGCGTATCTCGGGTATTTCGGTCAAAAAGTGCTCATTGTTGATCTCGACCCTCAAGCAAATGCTACTTCGAGTCTTGGAATAGACAAAAATACAGTTAAAAATGGGACCTATGAAGTGATCATTGGGTCATCCCCAATCATCCCTGCCATTCTCCATAATCCGCGTTTGAAACTATCCATTCTTCCTTCAGCTCCTTCGTTGGCAGGTGCGGAAGTTGAATTATTGGGTTTACAAAATCGCGAATTCCGCCTCAAAGAAACATTGGTAGCCGTTAATGACCGCTATGATTACGTTTTAATTGACTGTCCGCCGTCTTTGAGTATCATCACAATTAATGGGCTTATTGCGGCACAGGATGGCGTCCTCATCCCCGTTCAATGCGAGTATCTGGCTCTTGAAGGGATCGGACAGCTTACCCAAACGCTTAAACGCGTTCAAAACTCACTCTATCCGAAATTAGAGGTACGCGGAGTGCTAATGACAATGTACGATGGGAGAACCAGATTAGCGTCTGACGTGGTCAGTGAGATCAAGAAGTTTTTCCCGGCGAAAGTATTCCAAACGATCATTCCGCGCAGCATCCGTTTGGCTGAAGCACCATCCTACGGACTGCCTATCGCAATCTATGCGCCCAGCTCTGCAGCCGCAAAAGCATATATGGATCTATCGCGCGAGATTCTAGAACAAGATGGGGTGCATATCCCAGAAATTAATTTAGAGGTGGTGTAGTATGGCACAACGAGGTTTAGGTAAGGGTCTAGATGCTCTTATCCCGGGCGGATTCCAAAAAGATTCAAACGGGGGTGCACAACAGATCCCAATTTCTGCAATAAAACCTAACCCCGAACAACCTCGTACGGAAATAAACAATGAAGGATTGGAAGATCTTGCAAGATCGATCCAAGAACATGGCATCATTCAACCGTTGATCTTAACCAAAGATACAGTAAACGATCAGTACACACTAATCGCCGGAGAACGCAGGCTGCTTGCCGCGCAAATCGCAGGGCTGGAATCCGTTCCAGCCATCATCCGAGACGCCTCCAATCAGGAGCGGCTCGAACTTGCATTGATCGAGAACATTCAGCGTGAAGATCTATCTCCCTTAGAATCCGCATTAGCTTATCAACGATTAAATGATGAATTTGATCTCTCTCATGAAGATATCTCTGTTCGGGTTGGAAAAAGTAGAGTGGCTATTTCAAACACTCTCCGGTTATTAAAACTACCCGATGATGTTCAAGCTGCTTTACATGCCGGGAAGATAAGTGAAGGCCACGCACGCGCGCTCCTTGGTCTACCGTCAAAAAAGTCTCAATCGGCTGCTCTTCATACAATCCTTAATAATGAACTGAACGTCCGCCAAACCGAAGAACTTGCCAGAAAATTTTCAGGCCAGAAACCAATATTGGAAAAGGAAAAGAATCCAATACCTCCTGAGATAAAATCGCTTGAAGATTCTCTGCGCGCCTCATTAGGAACAAAAGTAACCGTTAATCATGGAATAAAGGGCGGAACAGTTGTGATCCATTATTACTCGGAAGAGGAATTAGAGTCATTAATCGATCGTTTTAATAATCTTTAATGCCTAAATATATTCTCACAAACGCCAACATACACGCATTTTCTCCCATTCATCCACAGGCTGATTCAATTTTCATCGAAGATGGGGTCATCAAGGCGATCGGTACGTCTGATGAAATCGTATCCAAATTTGACACCGGTGCAAAGGTTCAAGACCTGGATCAATCAATTCTGATCCCATCCTTCACAGATGCTCATATTCACCTTCTCTCTTATGGTTTAAGTTTACTGAGGGTCAACGTAGAAACTTTATCGAAACAGGATTGCCTGGATCGAATAGCTTCTCACTTAAAGAACACAGCACCCGGAAAATGGATCATTGGACATGGCTGGGACCAAAATATCTGGCCCAAAGGTTATGGTTCTAAAAAAGATCTGGATGAGCTTTCAGACCACCATCCGATCTACCTAACACACAAGTCACTTCACAGCGGGTGGGCAAATTCAATAGCGTTTGAAATAGCAGGGGTCAATTCAGACTCACCCGATCCAGAATGGGGAATGATCCAACGGGATGCGTCCGGAGAATCAACCGGAATTGTGCTTGAAAGCGCCATGAAAATGATCGAATCCGCCATCCCAATGCCATCCTCTGAAGAAAGAGAATCTGCCATTCTTGAAGCACAGACCGCGCTGCATCAGTTTGGT
Source organism: Pelolinea sp. (assembly GCA_030655835.1). Classification (GTDB taxonomy): domain Bacteria; phylum Chloroflexota; class Anaerolineae; order Anaerolineales; family Anaerolineaceae; genus Pelolinea. The sequence continues at coordinate 4,624 of JAUSPC010000074.1, read as the reverse complement.
ATCACAGCGGTGCACGATTTCGATCCCTGGTCAGTTTATGAATCTTTGGAAGAGCTTCAAAAGAAAGGCTCTCTTTCTCTGAGGATTACAAAAGGTATCCCAGAATCATTTCTGGAAGAAGCTCTAGAAAAGGGATTCAAAAGCGGGGATGGGAATGATTGGTTAAAGATCGGCTGGTTGAAATTATTCGCGGATGGCGCTTTAGGAACCCAAACTGCCGCGATGCTTACACCTTACGAGAATTCACAATCAACTGGTATGCTTTTTTTATCTCAGAAAGAAATTGAAGCTTATGGTGAGAAAGCATTGACTAACGGTATTGCATTAGCCGTCCACGCAATCGGAGACAGGGCCAACCGTGAAACATTACTTGCCATATCACAATTGAATGAAAGAGGATTACTAAAGATCCCTGTGCTAAATTCGAGAGTTGAACATGTCCAGCTTATAAACAATGAAGATATCCATTTATTTTCTGCACATGATGTGGTCGCAAGTATGCAGCCAATACATTCGATTTCAGATATGGAGATGGCGAATACTTTTTGGGGAAAACGATGCGGTGATTCGTATGCGTGGAAATCAATTCTCAAAAGCGGGGCGAAATTGATCTTTGGTTCGGATGCACCTGTGGAAAACCCAAACCCATTAATGGGATTGCACGCCGCTATTCTTCGAAAGAAGTTAGGGGAAAATTCCAGGCAAAATCCACCATGGATCCCAGAACAATGTCTGGATTTACAAAATTCTTTAAAAGCCTATATCACGACACCCTCGATTGTTGGCGGTTTCGAAAACCTAACCGGGAAGATCAAAACTGGATACGCGGCGGATCTTATTCTCCTTCCTAAAGATTTCTTTCTAACCGATCATTATGATATCGAATTTATGCTTCCATTGGCTAGCATGTCGGGGGGGAAATGGGTTTATAAAAATGATAATATGGATATAGATATTTATTAAAGTATTCTAATAAAGAGGTATCGCAAAATGAAAATAGCAGAAACTATGGAAAACCCATTAACACCTGAAAATGTGGCAAATAACTTATCCATTGCTCGCGCGTTAAGCGGCAAGACAATCAAAGAATGCGGCTTACTTCTAGGTATCCCAACTAGTCGATTAATAAATTATGAAAATGGGAAACACCTTCCCTCCCTTCCTGAATTGGAATCTTTATCTTTCTTACTTAGAATTCCAGTGACAGTCTTTTTTAAAGAAAATGGAGTTACAGATTTCATCCATTCACCTGACAGCGAACAATTAATTAAATTACTCGAGATCCGCCAACAGATAATTGGCACAAAGATACTTATTGCAAGAGAAGCTGCCGATACTACCCTAAAAGAATTATCAAAGATTACATCCATCCCGACTTCCCGAATCAAACGCTATGAAGCAGGAACATCAGCAATTCCTTTGGATGAACTTATTGCGATCTTTGAAGCACTTAACCTAAAACCAGATGATTTTTTTGATCATGATAGTCCGATAGGAGAATGGCAAAACTTTCAATCAAAGGTCTCTGTATTTAAAGATCTTCCAGAAGATATAAAAGGATTTATTACAGATTCGAAAAATTTGAACTTCTTGAGGACAGCACAAGCGCTTTCTATCATGGGAATAGAAAAATTCCATCATTTATCAGATGCATTAACTGACCTTACGAATACCATGGATAATTCAGAATAATCCATTTCCAGATCTCTATGAACCCAAAAGGCGTTATTCGTCCTGCAATAAAAACTGATGCTCATAAAATTAATCGGTTTCTTCAAAGCGGCATCCGAAACCACCGCCACCTCGATTGGCAAAAGCCAACGGAGTGGTTGGGAAGATCACCCTATCTCATTCATGTTTCGCCGGACCATTCTATCGATGCAGTTCTAAATTGTGTTCCTGAACCAAAAGATGTTTTTTGGATCCGACTGTTTGCGTGTAAGAACATCTACAAGGAAATCGCTTATTGGGAATCACTCTTCACGTCAGCTTTGGGATTGATCACAGAACAATCCCTAAACCCTACTATCGCTTCCCTTTCATATCAAAAATGGTTTTCTGACCTTCTTGAAGCAGAAGGATGGCACAAACAACAATATGTGATCCAGCTTCGATGGGAGGGCAAAAAAGACAAAAGATTTAATTCTTCTGACCTCAATCCTTCGATCCGATTAATGACCGTAGACGATCTTGATAAAGTATCCACCATTGATGATATCTGTTTCAAACCGATTTGGCAGCAATCAAGAGAAGCAATTGGACGTGCCTATTACCAATCAGCATACGCAACCGTTTTTGAAGTTAACAATTCAATTTGTGGATTTCAACTAAGTACTAATGAATACGGAAAAGCGCATTTAGCACGAATAGCGATTTTACCTGAATTTCAACGGCAGCATATTGGCGAACAATTAGTGATGAATATGCTGCAATTCTTTATTTCCATAAGGATCACAACAATCACCGTGAACACTCAAGAAGAAAACACCAATTCTATTGGTTTATACGAGAAGCTTAAGTTTAAAAAAACAAAAGACGCATTTCCAATATATATCTATAAATAAAAAAAAGCTGGCATTTGCATACCAGCTTTTGAAATACCACACTCAGCTAATATTAAGAACCACGGCCGTTTCCAGCCCATAAAGGCCGCCCGCTGCTCTCACGGATCTGAACTTCAATGCTTTTTGTTATATTTTGAATGTAAGATACTTCAAATTCATCCGTTGTTTCATAAAAACCATTTACATTGATAGAATCACCGATTTCCGCAAAAAAACCTGCATCTGTAGCAAACCACCACGGTATATTCTCAATAGTGATCTCATCACCATCATCGCCAAGTATTACCAAGAAATTCTCATCCACTTCAGTGACGGTACCATTGAAAGAAATCAGATCAGCAAAATCCTCTAAGAGGTTGACCTGCGCTCTTGAAAACCCGTTTTCACTTTCTATCCCAACTTGCTCATATTCGCTATTAGTACCGTTTCCACCCTGTCCGCCCTGTCCCTGCCCTTTTTCATCTGAGGTTTCCCAAGTATTGGATTGACCTTCTTGAGATTGGGAAGTTCTTTCACCATTATCCACGCGTGCAATTGTTCTGTAAATCCCACCATAAATTAATCCGGCGCTGATGCCTGCAACCACTACTCCAACAATGATTTTCTTAACCATTTGTACTCCTTATTTTTCTTTCATTTGTATTTAATTGATTCTTTGATCCAATTACCCGCTTAGTTACTTTAGTGATCCACCTCCAATGAATATAGAAATGAAGGATCGCGGATATTAGCATTATTACACCAGACCAAGTATGAATCAGGTCCCAAACTTCTTTTGTAAAAATGAAGTGATATATATCTTGTACGTATCTCCCACTCGGGTAAAACATCAAAATAAAACCTGTTATTGCTGCTATCAAGAAACTTAATCCAGCAACAACATCTAAAAGGATATTAAAACGAGCAGCTCCATTCAAGTATTTGATTCCGTTAGATTTTCCCTGAAATAACCGCTTAACCATTGTAAAAATCCATTTATCATGCACAGCAATATGGATAACTAAAACAATGATCATCCCAATGCCTGCCCATAAATGAATTGTGTCCCACATTTCCCGACCGAAAAGTATGATAGTTCCATAATCAGGATTACGGCCGCCCTGGAACCCGTTCGGATAAAAAAGAAAATACTCGCTTGAAAAGAGGATGGTTATTCCTGTAATTGAAAGCAGCAGGACGAGCCACCACCTATTTAACGTCGCATTTGAAACTGACGAATTTTTTATTTCTACCATTTTTCTCCTATATTCTTTATGTATTAAAGAATATAAGATAGAAATATGAAGATACTAAGAAGGTAATGTGACAATAACAAAAAGTTTATTTAGGTTTTTTCGCCCGTGTATTACGCTGCTCAAAATTTATCACATCAATAAACGCCTGCAATACGACAGGGTCAAAATGCGTTCCTTTTCCCCGCTTGATCTCATCAAATGCCGCTTCATCTGTCCATGCTTTTCGATAAGGCCTATCAGATCTAAGGGCATCCCAGACATCTACGATCGCAAAAATTCTAGCAGCAATAGGAATTTCTTCCCCCCGAAGACCTCTTGGATAGCCGCTACCGTCCCACTTTTCATGATGGCAGTATGGAATTTCTGCTGCTTTCTGTAAGAATGGGATTTTGTACAACATATCATATGCAAACTCCGGATGCATCCGCATCACTTCCCATTCTTCATCTGTAAGCGGACCTGCTTTAAGCAAGATATTATCAGGGACCCCCATTTTCCCAATATCATGTAAGATCGCTCCTCTTTGGATGTGAGTGATCTCATCTTCTGTAAGGCCTAACTTTCTACTGAGTCGTAGGGTCAGATCCATGACCCGCTGGCTGTGACCTTCAGTTTCCCTGTCACGCAGCTCAAGCGTACGCGCCCATCCCTCAAGCGTAGTCTTATATGCATTTGCAAGATCAAGGTTTGACTTTTCAAGATCTCTGAATAACTGCGCGTTATCCACAGCAATAGCCGTTTCGGATGTAAGTGTATCTAAGAAATCCTTCCAGTCTTCTGTTGGGTGAAGTTCAGATCTGTGAAATATCTCGAGTACGCCCTTCA
>JAUSPC010000069.1 GCA_030655835.1 Pelolinea sp. | reverse complement strand
TCAGGGCTCCAGTCTAAACGGAACAATTTCTCAATCTGTGCCAAATCTTATATCCTGATCTTTGGCCTGGCTTTGTCCCGCCGCGCCATTGCGAATTGATGCGCTTGCTTAGGGCGATATCCTCTCCTGCCTCTATTGCGTCCGATCTCCCTGCTGATAGTTGTTTTGTGTACCCCTATCGTCTCAGCAATCTCTGTTTGATGGTGACCTATTTTCAATAAAGCGAATATCTGGTATCTTTGTATATGGTTAAGCTGTGCGAATGTTCCCATGAGTGCTCCTTTGAGATAGTCGTTAGTGAGGCGCTTATCTTATCGCAGCTTACCTCTCTTACGCTTTCAAAGTTGCACTTACGAGTTGAATTCAAGAATCTTAATTATTGTTAATTTCACAACTTAACAATTATAAATTATTAAGACAATAAATATTTGGTACAAAAAATGAATAAAAGTTCTTTATCAGCAAGCAATGGACCGATTGCATTAGTTATATTTGGTGTAACAGGCGATCTTACTAAGAGAAAATTACTTCCTGCAATTTATCAGATGCTGTTGGAAAAACAAATTGGTGATCCTATCCATATAATTGGTTTTGCCAGGCGTCCCTGGGATACACAGATTATGAAGGATACGCTTATAGATGGTATTCAAAAATACGCCCGTGTGAAGCCAATTAAGGTAGAAGTCATAGAAGCATTATTTGATGGAGTGCATTATGTACAATCCTCATTTGAAGAGGAAGATGGATACAGGCAACTAAATAATTATATCGATGAAAATGGGTATAAAAAGATTCTTTATTATTTAGCAACACCACCGCTTGCATATAAAACAATAATTGAAAATCTTTCCGATTGCCGATTTAATTCTAATAAAAAAGAATGGTTGCGCATAGTTGTTGAAAAACCCTTTGGTGTAGATCTTGAATCAGCGATAGATCTGGAGAAATCTCTTCACAGTTGCTTTGAGGAGGATCAAATATTTCGAATAGATCATTATTTGGGTAAAGAAACTGTGCAAAACATACTGGTTTTCAGATTTGCAAATGGAATTTTTGAACCTTTATGGAACAAACAATATGTAGATCATGTTCAAATCACTGTTGCGGAGACAGTTGGAGTTGGATCAAGAGCCGGATATTTTGATAAATCCGGGGTTATTCGCGATATGTTCGCCAATCACATGCTTCAATTACTAACCCTAACTGCAATGGAAGCACCTTATGCGTTTAACGCTTCCTCCGTTAGAGATGAAAAAATGAAAGTTCTTAGATCTTTGAGACCTCTGAAAGGGGATATGGCATTAGAAAATACTATTCGTGCACAGTATGAAAGAAGTATGAACAGTGTAGAAAAAGTGACCGGGTATTTAGAAGAGGATCGAGTACTCAGCGGATCAATTACAGAAACATATCTTGCTGCGAAGATCAATATTGATAATTGGCGATGGGCAAATGTGCCGTTCTTTTTACGCAGTGGAAAAATGTTGCCTAACCGTGCGACGGAAATTGCTATCCAATTTAAGCAGGTGCCATTATCATTATTTAATTGGAAAAACATGGCGGGAGATGCCCCAAACGTGCTCGTAATTCGCCTGCAACCTGATGAAGGAATAAATCTTTCTTTTGGTGCTAAGAAACCTGGCCCTACGAATCAGATCTCTCCTGTTGTGATGGAATTTTGTTATGAAGATGCGTTTGGCGCAGCTCCACCTGAAGCATATGAGAGGTTGTTACTCGATTGCCTTCAAGGAGACCAAACACTTTTTACCAGAAATGATGAAGTCCTAGAACAATGGCGATTTGTTTCCGGAATTATAAAAGCCTGGGAAAAGAATCCTGTCAAAAAATTACCTCAGTATCCTGCAGGTACGTGGGGGCCAATAGAAGCTCAAAATTTTATTAAGAACAGCGGGGCATCCTGGAGAGAACCTTCTTAGGAAGACCTAAACTTTTGAATGACAGTTAGGGCATTTTTTGTCACTTCTATTTAATATATATCCACATTTTTTACATGTAACAGGTTGAAGGTTTCCCAAAGGAGCTCCACATGCAAGACAGCTTGGTGCACCAACGAGATTTGCTGTTTGACAGTAATCGCACATTAATCTTTTCAATTTTTCAGAAAGTTGAAAACCGTTTCCAATTACTTTAATATTTGTAGTTAGAACATTCCAAATCTCATCTTCAAGGGAAAGATATTCCAAATCTTGAGCAATATCATCAATTCTGTGTAAAAGATTCATTGGGTTTTTTATGGCTGTTAAGGCTGAAAATCCCAAACTGGCAGCGATACCAAGCCATTGCTGTTCCCCTACAGCAACAACAACACCATCATCGTATTGTTGTAAGGTAACTCCAATGGCAGTTTGTCCTCCAGATTTTGCAAAGTCCTTCGATCGTATTTGCACGATCACCCGTTCATCCGAACTAACTTTGCGAACCTCAAGATTTCCGCGATTAAAATGAATCAAAAGAATGGAAGCGAGATCACCAGGGGAAAAACTGCCGTGAAATATTTTTTGTGTCATTTTCTTTGCATTATAATCTTTTACTCAATGAAGGTTTGAAATGATTAGAAAAACTACCATAAATTTTTCAATTGCATTTATATCACTAATTATATTATTAGCATGGTTAGAACCGGTCTCTGCCGGAGATACGATCGCTCAACAGCCAACAGTTGCCATTCCAACGGTCACAGGCACACCGGAAGGTGTTACCGCAACAGTTCTTTTAGATCAACCAGATCCTGTTAATGTGCGGTCAGGACCAGGATCTTTTTTTGATAAGGTCGGCGTCTTATCACCTGGTCAAAAAGTATCCGTTTCTGGTCGGTCGGCCGGAGGGGATTGGGTTATGATTGATTATCCTGGTGTTCCCGGAAATTTCGGATGGGTTTATTCTCCCCTTGTGTATATTTCTCCCGGAGAACTTCCAATCATAGAACCTCCTTCCACGCCCACACCAGAAGTGACGCAAACAATTAATCCAACTTTAGCAGCTCAATTTGTAACAACACCTAACCCGACGAGATTATCTACTTTTACACCTGGTGATCCGCTTGTCATTCCAACATATGAAGATACTTTTAGTTCTTCCTTCCTGGGGGGGATCCCGATGGGTTTAATCATTATTCTATTAGCAGGGCTTGGTGGATTATTGGCATTATTTTCTTTTATTCGTTCAAGGTAGGTGCGGACAGATCTAATAATTTTGCCGGTGGTTTGCTGGCTCTTATCCATCTCCCCAATTTATTGGAAATTGAATAAGCCTTTGAAATATCATCGAATTTTTCAATGACTGAATTTTTCCCCAATTCGATTGCTTCGTTAACATTAATGTCATCAATCATTGAGTATTTATAAATTGAAGGGTTTATTAGCACATCCGGTTTTTCTTCTTTCAACCTCAACCATGCTATTTGGTTAACCATCAGTTCAAGTGAATCAACGAAAGATTCGACTGCTTTGCTTAATCGAAGCTGGCTTAACTGTTCTATAACAAAATGAGGAACAGGCACAAATGAGGGTACTTCGTATTTTGGTAATGAAGACCATTTTTCAGGTGGGGCGGTTAGACTAACAGCTAGAACAGGAACATCATACTTTAACCACCTCGCGATGCTAACCGGAACAGGGTTTAATACTCCGCCGTCCACAAGCGTCTTTTTACCAAGAATAAATGGTGGGAAAATACCGGGAACTGCAGTTGTCGCTTTTACTGCATCAGTTAACTTGCCGGTATTAATAATATATTCGATACCAGAATTTCGATCCACTGCCGTGACCGCAAATGGGATCTTTGTGTCGGCGAATGTCATATCGCCTAGATATTTCTTTAATAATTCATATAATCCACCTAATCCAAGAAGGGAAGGTAGATCGTTTGCGGCACGCGTAAACAGTTTTGAATAGTTTAGTGAATTTGCGAAGGAACCAATCTCAGTTGAAGAATATCCTGAAGCATATAGTGCTCCGACTAGTCCTCCGGCGCTTGTTCCTGCAATTGCAGAAGGTTCAAATCCAAAGGTTTCAAGTTGTTGAATAACGCCTATATGTGCAAATCCCTTTGTTCCACCGCCGCCTAAAGCTAATGTGATCTTTTTCATAATAGTATTGTTATTTAGAAAAGATGTATATTTATTAAATTATCCTAATTATAAACAAGAATGTTAAAATATCTAAATGGGTAAAAAAATTATTGCAACAAACCGAAAAGCTAAATTCGAGTTTTTTCTTTTAGATAATTTTGAAGCCGGAATTGTTTTACGGGGGAGCGAGATTAAATCAATTCGAGCTCGACAAATTAGTATTAATGAGGCATATGTACAAATTGATGGCAAGGAAGCATGGCTGGTTAATTCTCATATCGCTCCGTACGATCCAGCCAGCAGCCAAAATCATGACCCTAAACGAAAAAGAAAACTCCTATTGAATAAAAAAGAAATCGATAAAATGTGGGGGGGGGTTCAACAAAAAGGGTTAACAATTATTCCAACAGAAATTTACCTAAAAGATGGTTTAGCAAAAGTTAATATTTCTCTTGCAAAAGGAAAGAAACTTTTTGATAAACGAAGAGAGATAGCAAAAAAAGATATTCAACGAGAAATGGATCGGCAAAATCGATTTTAAAAAAAGGATATATATGGTTGAAATTACTGGCAAAGATTTAACAATTCTAGATCTGGTCGAAATAGCAAAAAGAAAAAAGAAAATTAAAATCAGTGATAATGCTCGGAGGCAGATCAGCTCTTCTTACAAGAAAATGCTGGTTCTTGCGGATAGCGAAGAGGCGATATATGGAATCAATACTGGATTTGGTGTTTTTTCCGATAAGCGAATTTCATTAAAAGAAAGTAAAAAACTCAATCGGAATTTGATCTTCAGCCATGCGGTCGGAACAGGCGATCCATTGCCAGAAGAAATTGTCCGCGCAGCAATGGTAGTGCGTATCAATGCGCTTGCAAAGGGGTTGTCTGGCGTAAAACCAGAGATCGTATACACGCTTGTTGAAATGGTTAACAAGGGTGTTATCCCAATAATACCTTCCCAGGGTTCTTTAGGCTCTTCCGGCGATCTGTGTCTGCTTGCTCAGCTTGGATTGGTGATACTCAGAGACGAAAAAGATGATGATCAGGAATCCGGTAAAGTTATTTACGAAAATGAACTGCTTTCAGGCAAAGATGCCATGCAAAGGGCTGGTATTGGACGCATTGAGTTTTCGCATAAAGATGGATTGGCACTAATCAATGGGGCAACTTTCTCTGCGGCGATTACGGCACTTTGTGTATCAAAGGCTAATAAATTACTAAATATCGCCACAGAAGCGCTTGGGTTGAGTTTAGAAGCTATGTGTGGAAGATCTGAGGCTTTTGATAAAGAAATACAAGCTGCCAGAAATATTGATGGACAAGTAGAAATAGCTTATGATATTCGAAATATCATATCAGGAAGCTCTTTCATAGATAGTTTAGATCAGATCCAGGATGCATATTCCCTTCGCTGTGCACCTCAAGTTCACGGCGCCATAAAAGAAACTGAAAATTTTGTTAATCGGATAATTTCAAGGGAAATTAATGCGGCAACTGATAATCCTCTACTTAGTAATCGCGATAAATTCATATCTGGCGGCAATTTTCACGGTGAACCTGTAGGAATGGCAGCAGATTTCTTAAGTATTGCAATCACTGAATTAGGAGCTATATCAGAAAGGCGAATTTTTCGCCTTATGGATAAAAATCTGAACAACGGGCTTCCATCTATGTTGGTTGATTCTTCTGAAGGAGAAGGTGTAAATTCGGGCATTATGATCCTTCAATATACCGCAGCTGCTTTAGCGTTAGAGAACCAGACACTTGCAGCACCTGATTCAATTAAATCATTGCCTACATCTGCCAATCAAGAGGACCATAATGCGAACGCGTTTAACGCAGCAATCAATTTGTGGAAAATAGTTATTAACACAACAAAAATATTATCAATTGAATTGTATTCGGCATCACGAGGAATTGATCTTAGAAAAAAAATAGATCCTCTTGGAAGATTAGGGATAGGAACAAAAAAGGTTTATAACTTGATCAGAAAAGAATTTCCATTTTATGCAAATGATATGCAATGGGGATTAGAAATGGAAAGATTTTATCAATTGATGCTTGATAATAGTGATTTTAAAAATAACCTATTTTCCATCTTAATTTGACAGAAAAATTAAAACAAGGTACTAATAAGACATGTTAGATAACAATAATCCAATTAAACGGCGGGACTTTCTCGGAAAAACAATTATGGGATTAGGTGGATTGGCTTTATTGCCATCAACTAAATTAAAATTACTAAGCTTAGATGAATGGCCTGAAGGTGAGGTCTTAGGTAGAAATACTGTTTATTTGCCGAGTGCATTACCGATCCGAAGTAAACCATCAGTCGACGGACCGGTTGTAAGATATCTTGCGGATGATGAATGCGTTGTCTGGTTGCGGGAGGTCATTGGCGAATCTCCCATTGGAAGACCCAACAGAAGATGGGTTGAAACACCAGAGGGATATGTATATTGTCCAAGTTTACAAAAAGTAAATAATTATCCAAATGAACCTGTAACAGAATTACCTGTATATGGAGATGAGCACGGAATGTGGGTTGAAGTTACCATCCCGTACGTTAATTTAGAAATTGACAACCCACCAGTCAGAGCGCCATGGTTGAATGAGGTTTCTCCAACCTTGTGGCGATTATATTATCGCCAAGTGATTTGGGTAGATGAAGTTAAAACAGATCCTGATGGGCAGGTTTTGTATCGCGTTATTGAAAGGTATGGTTCGTACGGGGATATATTTTGGGCAGACGCGAAAGCATTCAGAAAGATTAGTGAAGAAGAGATTTCTCCTATCAACCCGGACGCATCCGATAAGAGAATTGTTGTTAATGTAAATCAACAAACATTATCCTGCTTTGAAGGCAATAATGAAGTATATTTTTGTCAGGTGTCAACTGGGAGAAAATTTGATGAATATGGAATTCCCGTTGATACATGGTCAACACCTGCAGGCAACCACTGGGTTTGGCGAAAATTGGTATCTCTTCATATGAGTGGCGGCGGCACTGGGGCTGGTTGGGATACAATGGCTGTCCCTTGGACATCGCTATTCGTCGGTGAAGGGGTAGCGATACATTCTACATTCTGGCATAATGATTTCGGAACACCAAAATCTCATGGTTGCGTCAATACATTACCTGACGATGCAAAGTGGGTCTTTCGATGGACAACACCAAAGGTAGAATACAATCCTGGGGATATCACAAATAACACGTATGAGGGAACTCGTATAGAGGTTATTGAACCGTTATATTAATCTGAATGAAAAAAACGATTCCCCAAAATCACGATTTCTTTCAATGGTTTCAAAGAAATTACACCATCATTTTTATATCTATTCTTTTTTTATATTTATTCTTCGCATTTCTTGCCCCATTCTTAATGCATTTGAGGTTTAACCGAGCTGGTAATTTTATCTACTCGATATACAGTAACCTTTGCCACCAATTTGCTCACAGGTCTTGGTTCCTCTTTGGA
>JAUSPC010000056.1 GCA_030655835.1 Pelolinea sp. | reverse complement strand
CATAGGCAGGCAGGGGAAAGTCATATATAAGATTTATGATCTTGATACAGATTTTTATGTGATCTCGGTATACCTCGGTGCGACAACAAATGATGATTGGGAGTCCAAAGGGGCACAAGCACTATCCGCAGCCATATCCATACGCTGTGTCTCTCAACTCCGCCCCCCTTCAGCAGATATAAATTACGAATGGGCCGACCCTTCGAACAAATCTGATAATCCTGAAGTTGATTTATCTGAAAAGTGGAGCGAAGCTATTCTTGGATATGAAAATGTTTATTCGCCAACAACAGATGAACATTTTCAGGCGCCTTTGAATTCGTATTGGGAAAGCGGGCCTGATGGCGGAGGATATTACCGTGAACTGCCTGGCAACGATTTTGAAAAATTAGAGAATGGGTTTGGCGATTATTGATTAATCATATTTTTTGATTAAGTGATTCCTAATAATATAAGGAGACGGATATGAAAACAGGAGCTATAAAATCATTGCTAATGGCAGGAGGTTTATTGGCAATCTTAGCGCTGGCTTGCGGGTGTATGCCCAAACCGCAAGCAGCATCGCTCGAGACAAAAACACGTGAGAGCGATGGGATGGTGATGGTTTATGTGCCAGAGGGAGAATTTAAGATGGGATCAAAAAAAGGGGAACCCAACGAGAAGCCAGTTCACAATGTGTATCTGGACGCTTATTGGATCGACCAGACCGAGGTGACAAATGGAATGTGGGCCAAATGCGTGGCAGCGGGAGAGTGCCCAGAGCCAAGATGGAGCGAATCTAATACCCGTTCATCGTACTACGATAACGCTACTTATGAGGACTACCCGGTGGTTTATGTGTATTCAACCCAGGCCATTGGTTACTGTAATTGGGCAGGAGGAAGATTGCCCACCGAGGCGGAGTGGGAGAAAGCCGCTCGCGGCACGGATGAACGCAAGTATCCGTGGGGTAACGAGGCACCGGATACTAACCGCTTGAATTTCAAAGAGAATGAAGGTGATACAACAGCCGTAGGAAGCTATCCAACGGGAGCCAGCCCTTATGGCGCGCTGGACATGGCGGGCAACGTTTGGGAGTGGACAGCAGATTGGTACGACGGGGATTATTACAGCAGCTCACCTTATGAGAACCCACAGTGTTCTTCTGATGGTGATTCTCGCGTGCTGCGGGGTGGTTCCTTTTTATATCCCGAGGATTATGTTCGCTCTTCATACCGCGGCAGCCCGTACGCCGTGGATAATTTCTTCGGGTTTCGCTGTGTCTTTGCACCTTAAACGTTTAATTGTTTATTTTTGCAGCAGATTTCCAATAAACCATACCTTTTTTTTCTAATTTGATCATGCAAAGATAATAATTGTGAGAATACCTAAAAAATAAGAACAAGGAGACGGGTATGGAAACAGGAGTTAGAAAACCATTGCTAATGGCAGGAGGTTTGTTGGTAATCTTAACATTAGCCTGCGGATGTATGCCCAAACCACAATCACTAGAATCGCTGGCTAAGCAAACCGAAACGTTCATCCCTGCCTCTTCCCCTGATTCAAATTACTCTTCAGGCGATATAAAAACGCGTGAGAGCGATGGGATGGTAATGGTTTATGTGCCAGCGGGAGGGTTCCAGATGGGATCGACCGATCAAGATAACGAGCAGCCGATTCACATGGTATATCTTGACGCTTATTGGATCGACCAGACCGAGGTGACAAATGCGATGTACGCTAAATGCGTGGCAGCGGGAGCGTGCACTGAACCGAGAGAGAGTAAATCCTTCACACGCTCATCATACTATGGAAATGCCACTTATGACAATTATCCGGTGATTTATGTAAATTGGCATCAGGCCATTGATTACTGTAATTGGACTGGAGGAAGACTGCCCACCGAGGCAGAGTGGGAGAAAGCCGCTCGCGGCACGGACGGGCGTAAGTATCCGTGGGGCAACGAGCCACCCGATGCAAGCCGCTTGAATTATGATGACAACGAAGGCGATACAACAGCTGTAGGCAGATATCCAACGGGAGCCAGCCCTTATGGCGCGCTGGACATGGCAGGCAACGTCTGGGAGATGACAGCAGATTGGTATGACGGGGATTATTACAGCCGTTCATCCAATCAGAACCCGCAGGGCCCTTCTTATGGGGATTTACGCGTGCTGCGGAGTGGTTCCTGGGGTCAACCAGAAAAGTTCGGGTTTTCCCGCTCGACCAACCGTTCGATGACATCTCAAGATTATGTTGATAGCGATATAGGTTTTCGCTGTGTTTCCGCACCCTGAATATTTGAGTGCTTATTCATGAATCTAAGAAGTAAGTTTCTTTATACGGATGATGCTTTTTCAAGTATTGCAATATTTTACGGCCGAAAATTGTTTATACTGCTGACACCAACAATAATTATCCTTGTCAGATGTATAATAAAATCAATAGAAATCTGGTATAAGAACAGCAAATATCTTGTAGGATTATTTAACGATTGATAAATCACTATAATTGGAGGAACAATGAATGACACAAATTCTAAATCAGTGGAGCAGCCAAATGTGAAGACTCGTAAAAAAAAGGGCTGCGGAACAACTGTATTGATAATAATAATTTTGGCTTGTGTGTTAGTTTCAGTGGGTGGTTATTTAATTTACGATCAATTTGTCAAAACACCAGAAGGGTTGGAGGTATCCGTGAACCTGCCTCCACTGGCATATGACAATGAGACTTTACCCATAACCCTGTCGTTGGAAAATATTGCCGAAAAACCGGTTTCTGTTACTCAAATACAGCTTGGCAAACCTTTACTTAAATTTTTACACTACAACAGCAGTTCAATCAATCTTGAAGAACCAGAAGATTATCCGGATTACATGGCTTATGGATCAGATCTAACAATTGAACCCGGCAGTTCCAAAGATGTTGAACTGGAATTTAAGGCAATCAAAAAAGGTTTCTTCGCTGGTGATATTGCTGTTCTATCTGGCAACCGCAGGATTACCAAGGCAGTAAACGGCCTGATCGTGGGGG
Source organism: Pelolinea sp. (assembly GCA_030655835.1). Lineage (GTDB taxonomy): Bacteria > Chloroflexota > Anaerolineae > Anaerolineales > Anaerolineaceae > Pelolinea. Next base: position 3,378 of record JAUSPC010000056.1, on the reverse strand, counting down.
ATGTGTTGTATGAAAATGAGTTATCCGAGCCTGACAGCGATTGGACTGCATCAAGTGATGAGAACACCCAACGTTCTTTTGAACAAGGTGAATATTGGATTAAATTGTTAACCGAGATGAAGGCAACCTGGGTAACATTCGATGTTGGCAGTTCAGATGTGATTATGTCGGTTGATACACGTGTTGAAATGCCCTCCGGTGATGGTTTCTATGGCCTGGTCTGCCGTGAACAAAGCACAAAAACCCAGCGGATGTACTTGCTTGTGGTTAGTGAAGATGGCTATTACAACATCCTTAAACAAGAAAATGAGGAGAACTTGTCACTAATTGACGGATGGCAGTATTCTGAGGAATTGGTTAAAAGCGAACCTACGAACATTGTTGCGGGGTGTGCCGGTAATAGGTTCTGGCTGGGATATGATATGAACTTCCTGGTAGAAGCAACTGATGATACTGAAAACCCATTCACGTCCGGTAATGTGGGTGTAGTAATTGGTAATTATGAGGGGGGCTCAGACTTCACTGTTGCTTTTGATAATTTCAAAGTGTATAAACATTAATAAGTTTTTGAGTATACCAAGGACGATTTTGCCAATCATCTTTGAATAAAAGCAGCTGTGCAATTCATTTCGAGCCGTTAAATTACCATTAAACCACCGGCAAATGGTCGATCAGTTATGTGTCAAGTTGCCCTTCCTTCTTATGCAAATGGTGCAACCGTGGTGCGACCTGAGTAGAAACTATGGAAACCAACCTAAAGGCGGCGCCCAAAGGGTGCAGGCAGGCAATAAACGCTGTGGACACCATGATATACTGACTTCGAATCTGCCCTTACAGGACTTCCTTCGGTCGTGCGTTTCCCCGTTCCGAGGACAGGCGAGTCGCTCCGGGGGCGCCTTTTTTGCCCAATTTTCCCCGTTTTACCCCCATATATGGGGGTATTTTCCTTTATTACTAGATTTGCTACTCTTCCCGGGTGCAACCGTGGTGCAACGCCGGTGATACTATGTGGACACCTGTATAAACCATGGAACAGCACCGCGCTTATTTTACAATTTCGATCAATACCCCGATCACCTCATCGAACGCAATACCATTTCCATAATAGTTTTCTTTACAATAACGTTCCCATCTTTGTTTCATAATTGCATCCGATCGAATTGTCCGAAATATTTTTTCTTTATCTTGTAATGCCGCAAGTGACATCCTTTTTTTGGAAGTGGCATTTAGTGCGGTGATGAAAATTTCCTTATCGATCAATTGACCCTGGGTTTTCTTAATAATGTAGACATCATAAAAATCTCTCGGTCGAGTATTTAGCACACTTCTACGTAAAATGGTCTCAACCTTTTCTGCCAGGATCGTTTCGATGTTATATGCCCAAACCTTAATCACCTTGTTTTCAAAATTCGAATTAAATGCATAGCGGACAGCGTCGGGGGTAATAATGTCACCGGTTGTGATATCAATCTTTAATGGGGTATTAATTGAATCATATTTAGCAATAAGTGCCACCCGATAACCACCATATTCGTCATCACCTCGGATGGGTACAATACGGTCCAATGCCAGGGTTACTTCATCATCTAACTTAATGGTACAAATATCCGAAAATGCTACTCGGATCGTTTCTTCAGAAAGGGGATATCCTCGCAGGGTTGCATCCATGTCCATGGTTGTTCTGTTGTAAACCCCTACCATTGAAGCAATCAACATGCCTCCCTTAAGAATGACCATATCTTTGTAATTTGAGATTGATATTCTTTCCAATAAACGTTCCAGCATGAAATTCTGCAACACGGCTTGAGCAGGTACATGATTTTTCAGAGCCAGGTTATTTATTTTGGCTTTTAGCTGCATTGCTTTGCTCATAAGAGAACCTCGATATATTCCCTGACGATTTTTTGGATTCTAAATTGCTTGGCATAGTTATAGAGCAAATCAATATTTCTTTCTTTCTTACCCACATATCGTTTCAATGACTCGTTAATCAATTGGACATCGATCTGGTTTCTGCTCCGCAATACATCACATATCGTCCTTTCAAGATTTGTGGTCCTGATTCCATTTTCATGAGGAGATTTCATCGAAATGACCCCCAAATCAAACAAGTTGCGATTTACATAAAAGATTTTATGCCTACTCTCTTTCAGTGAAATTGAATGATAGCCAACTGGCACAGAAATCGAATAAGATAATGGTGCCCTATCTGTCAAATCGTGAAGATAGAGGGATGTCTCATGTGAGTATATTGACGATTTGTATCTGGCCTGAAAACTGAATAGTTCATCTTCGATAGAATTAGCCACTCTATATAATCCTCTTGAAACTCGTTCAATTTCACCATTTCGTTCCAAAACAGACAGGTAGGTTCTAGGAATATTGAAATTAGCCAGATCGGAAGTTAAAAGGGTTCCGTGTTGACCTTCCAGAATTTTTCTAATTCTTTCTAATTGTGGTGATTCATCTTTTACAACCATACTCATATTATACACAAAGTGAGTATGGTTGTAAAGGTTTAAAATATTCAATGAGTTGAGGTTAGTTAGGGTAATACCCCCAATTTTTCTTAGTATAAAGTTCTAATGTCTATTTAACGATTAATATCCCACTCTGCTGCTATTTTGCTCAAAAATTCGGCACACGAACGTAGCGGGATAGGGTTGGTAACTTCCTTAACGCGATAGCTGGACTTCATTTACCAGAACAACTACTTCTTCAATCTCCACCAAAGACTTTCCTTCGGTTTGCTTTTTCCTGAACCCACGATGCTTGAAATAGTGTCATGCTCGGTCTGAATCCCGATGCTGTCAAAGTACTTATCTCAGCCCAACAAATCACAAGCTCTTCCAGAGTTTATCTCTTTTTGTGACCATCGTTATTCATAAACCCTCCATCTTTTTAAAGCAAATATTACTTCAAGATTCAATACCAGTGAGTTCTTTCTATAAATCAGAGTCGCCTTTCCTCTTTCGGGTGATACTATGAAAGCGTCCCTGCCAATTTTCTAAACTTGAAGTAAGAGACAAACAAGCTTAGAAAAGGAGGAACGCTTATGTACCCATTTTATCTTGGAATTGACCTGCATCTCAAGCGCACCTTCATGGTGTTGATGGGTGCCAAAGGGGAGGTGATCGACAAACAACGTATTTCCAATGATGACGTATCCAGATATCTTCAAGAAAAAGTACCCCAGGAGACCTATGCAGTGCTGGAAGCCACCCGTAACTGGCCGTTCATGTATGATTTACTGCATGAGCATGTGCAACGAGTAGATCTGGTACACGCCAAAGGGGTACGGGCAATTGCCAACGCGGCGGTGAAGACCGACCAGATTGATGCCTCAACACTAGCGCACCTGGCGCGCATGAACTATAT
>JAUSPC010000055.1 GCA_030655835.1 Pelolinea sp. | reverse complement strand
TGAAGATATCTGGATATGTCATCATTGGAAATACGTTGTTTGTCGATTACCTCCCCTTTGGCATCCATCAACACCATGAAGGTGCGTTTGAGATGCAGGTCAATTCCAAGATAAAATGGGTACATAAGCGTTCCTCCTTTTCTAAACTAATTGGTCTCTTACTTCAAGTTTAGCAAACTGGCAGGGACGCTTTCATAGTATCGCCTTAATTTACCAGCCAGTGAAGCAAGAGAAATCGGTCCTTTTTAAATCAAGTAGAAGGATAAGTATATAGACCATATTAATGCGTCAATGAATCGCCCTAATTGGTTGGAAATATTAATCCTTGGCTGCTCATTGACTGATTGTAGTCAAAATAAGAAACCTTTCAAGAACAATTTATTGACATCTGCATTATCATTACAATCTTGTGGTTATGTTACACTTTTATTGTAATTAGACATTGAACCTTCGCGTCGGCATAATTCCTAGCATATTATGAAAGAGGTTAAAATGAGCAGAAAAGATATTTTGTTGGACAAATTGAAAGAAGTGGTTGCTGATCTTGGCCAAGTATTCACAACCAAAGATGTGTCTGAAGATATTCGAATGAAACAGGCTCACCCGAATCTTAAAGATCAAAGAAATTATCATGCATTTGTGGGAGGGGCTTTAAGCGACCACCGGGCACAGCTTGAGATCGATGAGATTGGAAAAAGTGCATCTCGCGGGTCTCGTTGGAAGAAAATATGACTACCTCCCGAAGCTGTAACTGAAAACCTTATAGAAAAATCATCCCAATCGGTCCCAGAACCACAACCACAATGGACAATTAACAAAGAATTGTATGTTATTCCTGATATCGGTCCGCAATATGCCCGAGACAATTTGCTTACCAGTAGGATGCGAAAACATCAAAGCTGGTACAGGGCTAATGAGTTACGACTCCCTTATGGTACGGGACCAGGACCAAATGACACCAGTTCTTATGGAAACATGCTTACTCGAGTTGATGGTGAGGCTGGGCGGAATTTTCTGACTCAGGAGATATATGAAGTTGCCCTGGATCGAATGGCCCATGGCGGTGGTGTTGTGGAAAAATATCGTTTACTCCATAACATGCTCTCAAGTCAACCAATGTGCTTTAACCTATTTGGTCCGTTGGTGAGGGATTATGATTTGGCGAAAAACCTGTTGGCAGCTATCGTTCCAGAAAAAATTTCGGAAGTAACCCGGGTTGAAATAGAATGGGCTCCCCAACCAGCAACAGACTATCTCAATGACCGTACAGCATTTGATGCCTTTATTGAATACCGGACAGAGGATGGGCATTTGGTAGGATTAGGCATTGAAACTAAGTTGAGCGAGCCTTTTTCCCAGAAGGTATATGACCGCCCTGAGTATCGTCGCTGGATGCAGTTACCCGATTCTCCATGGAGTCCTGATTCTTGGGATAAAGTACAAGCCATTGAATACAATCAACTCTGGCGTGATCATCTTCTTGCAGTTGCACTACGCTTCCACACTAAATCAAAATTTAATCGGACGCGATTAATGTTGGTTTATCACCCCGAGGATGTCAATTGTGCGCGTAATATTTTGAATTATAAAAACCTATTAAGGGATGATGACGATTCTATGTTCAGCCTTTCCATTGGTCAGATCGTGGATCGTTGGTTGTCAGTAGCAAAGAAAGATGATCACAAAAAATGGCTGGAGTCGTTCAAAAAACGGTACATTGATCTGGATTTGAGCAAGGGTTCAATCTAAGATCTCCATTTGCTTCCTCAATAAATCAGTTTCTTCGTTTGCACCAACCTCAGACCTATGTGCTTATGTAGACAAATAGAGCCCCAATTTCCCAATATCCATGTTTGAGAAATCCAATTACTTAATTTAATTAATTTTTGGTGTGAGATAGAAAAAATGGTTTTCGCAAATTTGAATTTATGAATTCACAATCTATCCATTAAATTCCCTATGTCCTTTTGGGTCACATATTGCACATTTCTGATAATAGGGAATTCCATGGGGGCATTTTCTTACATTTTCCTGGTGATCTCTCGGATCACTATTAAACCTATAACTATTGTAATTTTCTTTTGAAGTTGATTTTCTTTTTGGAAGAGAGTGAACTTTTGTTTTTGATGGTTTTAATTTTAGCCGTTTTGATTTTGTTGTTTTTGGTCTAGGAGGTTTTATTTTAGACTGTTTTAAATAGGGTTCTTCAATAATCTTTTTTTCTTCCAAATCGATTTTATTCTTTTCGGGAATATCATGCACTTTGAATTTGTCTATAGCAGGCTTTTGGCTGTATCCCATAAAAGCACTATGTAATGAAGCTATTGCTTCTTGCTCTGTGTATCGGTCATCCGCAACCTGTTGCACTCTCCGGGCATAATCACGCATAATGTTTATCGCCTCGGCTTTACTTATACCGTCATCACGTAATTTACAGGCTAGCTGATAACCAACATGATTGCGCGTTCCTGGGTGTGCTTTTTTTAAGTATTTCTTTACCAAATATGATCCGCGATCCTTGATATTACCCTGGAAGGGTATTATCTCAACCCCCTCAGTTTTTACCACTGAGCGTGCCAACAATATTTTCTCCAATTTTTTTGGAAGTTTTCCAGGATCTCGGTTTTGCCACTTATCAAGAGCGACATATTCTCCGGTTTTCACTTTACTTGGTGGCAAGATCACGTAGCCTCCGTTGGCTCTGATGTCCACACCTGGAGCAATTTTTGAAGCACTATTTCTTATTTTTCCCCCAGTTGAGTCTTTGAATATCAAATGCTGGCCCCCGCTGGGTGTTTTAGTATGGAGTGCTTGGCTGTGGTCAATACCCAATTGATCAAATGATGTAAAACCATCGGTATCATGCTTATTGTCCAGGTCAACCACTACTAACCCGGACCTTCCACAATCAACACAAATCGCGGGGTTGCTTTTTCCCCAGATACGGTTTATTTCAGCTAGTTCAATAGTGGCATCTTTGAACCCGTGCCGAGTCATAGGTCGTTTATCGGGTCTAACAGGAAAGATATACCAACCACGATTAATATAGTCCAAAGCATAATCAACATTCATTTTAATCCCTCAATTGCTGTTGAAATTACAACTATATTTATTTTCACCAATATAACAATTTAATTTTATACCAAATTAATAAAAATGTACTTGACTATATGTATTCGAACAACATGAAATACCAATTTAGGAAGATATTAATCAATAGTCATTATACATGTGTTATATTACCACGTGTATGCTTAATTAACCATTATTGAACGACTTTTCAAGTATGAGGTACTGTGCCAAGAGATTGTATCCACTCCATGGGCCGATTTCGACAGAAGCTTTATCAAGCATAACAGGAATTATATAGCGGATAGAATCATCCACATCAGGTAATTGCTGCTTCAAAACCTGGAAAGGGGTCTGGTAAT
>JAUSPC010000139.1 GCA_030655835.1 Pelolinea sp. | reverse complement strand
GTTTTCTTATGCGGCCCAACACCGATGATGAATGCGGTTGAAAAAGAGCTTTTAACTACTGGTTATGCACACAACCAAATCCATTCAGAACGATATGCATTGGTTTAGGAGATAGGATGCGTCAGAGATTCTCAATAATTTTTGTTTACTTTCTTTCAATCACAACAATAGCCCTTACCCTATATTTCGCATTTATTAAACTCGGAACGATATAGGTATCCATTTACGAGAAAATCAATATCACGTAACGCGAAAATAAGGCGGCTGCGGTCGCGATGAAGAGAGAAAGTCCGGTGATCAACCACATATTTTTCGCCCCGAGCTCATTTTTAATCGTGACCATTGTTGCAACGCAGGGAATATAAAAAACAACAAATATGGTGTAAACCATCATCTGTTCAGCTGTCAGTACCGCGCCAAAATTCGTCGTTCCCAGCGCCTGAGCAAGCATGATCAGCGATAATTCTTTTCGAAAAATACCAAATAATAATGGGGTTCCAACTGCTGAAGGAAGACCCAGTGCCCATGTGATAGGTTGGAAAATTTTATCTAAATATGGAGTGATCGAAAAATAGTTGAGGCCGGCCAAAATTACGCTCCCAACGATAAGCAAAGGCCAAGCTTCAAAAATAAATTCCCTTATTCGAAACCATGCCTTTGAAGTTACTGTACGTAGGGTCGGCATTCTATAGACAGGCATTTCCAAGATCAAGCCGGGTGAATCTTCAGGAAGAAATCGCGTGATCATCTTTCCAGTAATAGCGATGATTAGTATATTGAAAATATATATTCCTAAAGCCGCCCATGGACCCAGGTAAAATGAAACCAATCCAAAAATAACTGACAAACGCGCAGCGCATGGAATCATTGTCACCAGTGCAGCGCTGAGAATCCGATCTCGTTTATCTTCCATAATACGGGTGGACATGATCGCCGGGACGGTGCAACCATAACCTAATATAAAAGGTACAATAGCCTTTCCATGCAATCCCATCCGATGCATGAGCGCGTCAGTTAAGAATGCGATCCGGGTTAGATAACCGATATCTTCTAAAAACCCCAAACCTAATAGAAATGGAAGTAAGTACGGCAACACGATCGCTATCCCGCCTGAGACGCCCTGAATAATTCCCGCAATTAATTGGGGCAGCAATCCCTCTATTTTCATTCGTGTCATTACCAGATTGGTCAGATCGCCAAAAAATGCAAGCATTGGAACTTCGAGCCAATTGCCGATCCCATATACCAACGCAAAAAAACCACCCAGTACAAGCAACAAGAACAAATATCCAAAAAAGGGATGCAGGAGATAATCGTCTAATTTATCTCGGAAAGATAAATGCGTTTCTCCCTGAAGGGATACATTCTTTGCCAATTCACGAGCAATCTTTTGGCGTTCAGTCGCGACCATCCAAACTGCTTGCCGCGAGGAGCGATGACAAAGGGTGTCTAAATGGCCGTGGATAAAGTCAGCGATTCCTGGATTTTTGTTTATTACTTTGTTTGTGATCTCCGGATCTCCTTCCAGCAATTTAACAGCAATAGCTCTCCTGCTGATCGGGAAACCATCATGCTTCAACCTACCTTTCAGATCCTTGATCGCACTTTCGATCTCTTCCCCATATTTTTGTGATTGGGGAATTTTAGTTTCTTTTGCCGCATGCCATGCTTGAATAAACGTCGCTCGAACACCCTGCCCACGGGATGCGATCATTGGGAGAACAGGGATGCCAAGCAACTGCGACAATTTTTCTCCATCGATCTTCAATCCCTGCCTGGTCGCATCATCCATCATGTTGATAGCGAGTACCATTGGACGTCCCATTTCCATTAATTCAAGTGTGAAAAGCAATCCCTGAACCAAATGGGTCGCATCGATCACATTGATCACCACATCTATCTTTTTCGAGATCAAATAATCCAGAACAACACGTTCAGCAGGATTAGTGCCCAATAACGAATAGGTTCCCGGAAGGTCAACCAGTTCAACTACATCCCCCAGGACACGGACTTTTGTTTCTTTGAAATTTACTGTTGTGCCTGAAAAATTCCCTGTTTCGGCCTTATACCCGGCAACCTGATTAAACAGCGTACTCTTTCCACAGTTAGGTTGTCCGATCAAAGCGAAACGCATTAGATATTCTCCACAAGAATATGGGACGCAATTCCGCGCCCAAGCACGATCTCACGACCCTCAACTTCTAATAGGAGCGGACCCCGAAATGGCGCAGCCCGAACGATGCGGACCCGATTTCCCGGTAAAAAACCAAGTTGAGATAGGCGCCTGTGCATACCACTCCCCCCCCTGAAATTCACAACTTGCACCCATTTTCCATTTTCGACATTAAGTAAGTTCATTATATTAGTATATGCTAATTCGATTATACTCTATATTTTTTTTGCATAAGGAAAACTAGAGGTAGAGGAAAAACTATTTCTATAAATAAGTGTCTGTTCGCCAATTTAAAAAACTGGCTGTCAGGAAGAAAACGATAAATTCAATGATCACAAAAATAATGGTTGAAAATTGATCATACAGGAAAACAAGTGAATTAATTGCTGATAAAACGATCAGTAAAATTAGTTGCGCGAATGAAACCCATTTCATTGATCCTTCATTTTTGTAGAAATAAGCACACACCCATAAGAGCAAGCCACTGATCATTTGCAGTACTATTCGGAGTAAACCAAAAATTGTGATATTTTCTGAAAGCAGGAGTGAAGAATCTAGAATTTTTCTAAGTAAACCAGTCATATCTATGGGCTCATCAATACCAGACAAAATAAAAAGCGGCTGCGCGATAAGGACCAGCCCTAAGAACACCCACAAAAGTCGGAGCTTAACATGGAAATTCTTCTGGGTGAATATTTTTTCCTGCATGCGGCTGAACCAATTGGTAATTCTTTCAAACAGATCGGGTTTGTGTTCAACAAATGGAAGAGCAGGATCCTTTAGAAAAAGAACTAATAATTCCTTTAGAACATTGAGACCTTTTCCTTCGGCTGCATATTCAGTTTTTTCCATGCGATTAATGATCTTTTCTTTTTCAATATCCGAAAGGTCACCTTCCAGAACTTCCTCAAATTCTTCCAATGTGTGAAATAAATTCGTACGCAGGTCATTTTTGATCGGTTTTCGGATCATTCTGTATATTTGTATTGTCAGAAGGAAGAATACATAAATAATAGGTGCGGCTGCTGGATAAAAATAATCATTGGTCTGTGTGATAAATTTTCCAACCTCATCAATAAAGAGACCAATCCCCGCGCCGGAAAGGAAGGCGCTCAGATCCAGGATCCGTTTATTGACAAAGATCAGCGGCAGTAAACTACTGGTGAAAAGAAACAGTCCGCCCCAAAGAACGTGCGCAATATGCAGATTTTCACCGCCGAGTTGTGGGTATCCATTGATCTCGAGAAAAATTCTGATTGCTGATATCGAAATCGCGAAGCTGACCAATGTGATCAGCACATACCGATCTGAATAGATCCGGCGAACCAATTTTCCGCGATCTTTTTTATCCATACTCATTTAATCTATAGCTTTGGTAAGGCAATATCCTTTTGGTATTGATATTTGCCTTTCCGATCTGCATAAGATACTTCACAGAAATCATCACTTTCGAAAAATAATACCTGCGCAATGCCTTCATTAGCATATATACGAGCGGGTAATGGCGTAGTATTGGAGATCTCGAGCGTAACATACCCCTCCCATTCCGGTTCAAAAGGAGTTACATTCACGATGATCCCGCAGCGCGCGTATGTACTTTTACCAACACATATCGTCAGGATCTTTCTTGGAATGCGAAAATATTCTATTGTCTTCGCCAAAACGAAAGAATTCGGTGGTATCACACAAATAGCACCTTTGAAATCCACCATGGATCGTTTATCGAACATCTTAGGGTCAACAACAGCAGAATTAACGTTTGTAAATATCTTGAATTCGTCTGCCACGCGAATGTCATATCCATAAGAAGATAATCCAAAGGAAATGACACCGTCATGTTTCTGGGCATCCACAAACGGTTCGATCATCTTTTCTTTTAATGCATATTCTCTAATTCTAAAATCGGGAAGTATTGCCATTTTTCAGTGCTCCTTATTTTTACCACCCGCTGGCGGTAAAAACTTTATTTAATAAATATATTTTTTCTTCCTCTGTCATCAATCTCGTTCGTGCTAGATCAATAAACATGATCGGGATCAATTCAGTGCTGACATGCTTTCCATTATAAAAAACATGCCGGTCTAAAAATGCCTGCCGCGTAGCAAAGCCCTCATCGTATTGGTCAAAAAATAGATTACCAAGACCATAATGCAAAAAGCTGTTCTTATAAAATTCAAGCGCATGCGGCTGGTGCGCCTGACTTCCGCTGACGATCACTGCACCTGCGTCTGCGGCACGGTAAAAATCAGATTGCAGCGCAGGGCTGCCACCGTAAGAATAATATTCTATATGCTGAAATGTAAATATTGGCAGAAACCCCTGTTCAATCGCGTTCTTCACCTGTTCAGCCATCAACTCCATATCGCAGTGAACAGCGCCTGGTGCGGTTGTACTGGCAGTTGCGTATCCGGGCTGTTTGGCGTTACATCCAAAGAATGCGATCTTATTTCCGTTGTGATTAAAAATTGCGGGTTGAATTCCATCATTAAAATTGCGCCCGCCCCCATAATACTGCCATCCCCGCGCATCATACATATCCAATGTCCCCAGAATCGCTTCCGATCCCCAATCCCTAAAATGATCTCCGGATAATTCCACCACATCCGTACCAATCGCTTCAAGCAGCTGAATGTATTCGGGCTTGCTGCAGAATATCAGGTTTGCGTCATTTGCTTTATTTAGGTATGGGTCAGGGCAAGTATCCGCGAATGAGACCTCATTGCTGATATGTAAAATATCCGCATCCCGAAGAATATCTCCAATATCAATGGCAGGATACGTAAGCCCGCGCGTTTCCATAATGTAAGCTGTCCCTCTCACTAACGCTGTGACGCCTGTCAAGATAACGGTGGTTAATTTATCCGCACTCCGATTGCTGACTGGTGTAAATCCATTGCTATAACCATCTTTTTCTAACAGCAAACTCAAAGCGTCTATCTCAGGTTGGTCTCCCAAAAAAGAAAATGGGATGTTCAAAATATACTCGGTAGAATTGAAATGCTTTTGAACGGGAGATTCGCCATCAATCGCCAATACTTTCCATGCGGGCTCGAGTTGTTCGAATGGTATGATGGCAAAGGTTTTTTCAGTCTCCCATGTTTTATTAAGAATTTCTTCAGAAGATAACACTGTCACATTATTGACCGAGGCAGGCCCCCATACTTTTTCAATGATCGCTTTGGTACTGCCGTCCAAAAACAAGGCATCCGCAGGAAAACCAGAAACCGTTTTTCCCTGCCAGAACGCTTGAAGGTCAGGTCCCTTTACCCCCTCACCAATATAAGAAAACGGG
>JAUSPC010000053.1 GCA_030655835.1 Pelolinea sp. | reverse complement strand
CGATTATCGGATGTACTTGTTAATCCGCAGCAATTCTTGGATCAGGCAGTTAAACAAATATTGGGCATACTCCAAAACATAATGGTGGATGGGATCAAATATCAGGCAGTCGCGGGCGCTGAATACGATATGCTCTTATTTGAAGCAAAAGAGATCGAAAGTTATATTGAGAATATGTACGTTGTCACTCAACCAGAGAAAACAATCGCGGACTACATCATATATGATTCAGATGTGGAAGAGCAATTTGCCCGGGATTGCGAAAATGACGACCAGGTAGAATTTTTTATCAAACTTCCAGATTGGTTTGTGATCCAAACACCCATCGGAACATATAACCCAGACTGGGCTTTAATTTTTAAGAACGACAAACGCCTTTATTTCGTGGCGGAAACTAAATCCGTGTCGGAGGGAGCGACTGAAAATCTACGGCGAGGAGAGAGGTTAAAGATCGAATGCGGGAAGGCACATTTTGCTGAGTTTGAAGATGTGGAGTATAGGCAGGTGTCGAAGTTGAGCGAGTTGATCTAGATTTAAGTAATGAATGAAATAAAACTTGAAATAAAGAAGCGGTATTACCGACATCCTCTTGAAGGATTAACGAGTTTTCAAGAGCTTTCTTTATATCTTGAATCTTTACTGAATGATTCGTGTTCGGTAATGTTATTCGAAGGGGAACTTGTACTACTCGAGATAAAAGCGCTTGTGGACAATGTAAGAGGAATGAGAATTGAGATATACCCAAATGAACACCAACCACCTCATTTCCATATTAAATCCAGTGATTTTCAGGCTTCCTTTCGAATTGATGACTGTTCATTAATTGCAGGCAATATTAATGGTGGAAACTATAGAAAGATTTTATATTGGTATGAACATGCCAAACCAAAACTGATTGAAATATGGAATAAAACAAGGCCAACAAATTGCATAGTTGGTGTCTATCAAGGATAATGTGAAACTATGAGTAGTGGTTTATCCAGAAAAGAGATCATAATTGTTGTAAATCGCTATATCGGCGTTGAGGGCGGATACTTTGCTGCATCAGCAGGTTTTACGCCTTGTTTTAATATCAGCACATAAGCTACTTTTCTGTTCTTTTTATCGTCAGCCATAGCATCTTCCTTTATAAATCTGAATAATATCTTTTCTAACTTATCTGCAAGCTATTTTTCTTTCATAATTTCCTTAAAACACCACGCCACAGTTATAGTCAAGCAGGGTATTGCGGCTTGTTTCCAGAATAGTGTACGGGAAGGTCCTACTTAGCACGTACTCGGTCTCGAAAAATCCGCCCCATTTGCCGAACCACACCATCCGCATGGTGGCAGTTTCATTGTCGATACTCACCTTGGGCGTGGGGTCGATGGCTCTGGCTTTTTCAGCTTGCTCCCCACTCATGGGGTAACCAAAGTCAGTACTCTTAAGGTCTGCTACCAACTGATCCAATGCATCACTTGTTGCAATGAACGTGACATCCCTAATGTTGGCATGCCAATCCAAGTAGAATTGTTCCCCCGTCACATATAGCAAAACCCACTGCAGGTATCCCAGTTCACTGCCGTCTGCCTCAACAGATTGCATGGGGTCACAATGCACAGGTGCATTCTTCTTTGAAGAACACTCAGGCCGCTCAGCAAAGTATTCCGCCGAGGTAGTGAAAGGTGCTTCGTCAGTGGAATGGACATACAACCTGGGATAGCTGCCCATTGAGTCATAATTGTACACATACGCCAGTTTGTACCCCTCAACCATACTGATGTGGTCCAGCACATCAAAGACCGCCATGATGTCAAATTCATCCCCGCGCAGGAGCGGTTTTTGTTCCAGCAGATGCTGCGGAATTGTTTGTGAGCTCAACAGGTCGTTGAGCTGGTCAATGTTTACCTGCCATGATCGCGCCAATTCGACGGGTGTTTTGATTGGTTGCAATACAAGCACAACCGGCAGGCGACTGCTGGCTAAATAGTCAAAACCGCCCGTGCGCGCTGACGCAGAATCGTAGCCATCCACCTCAATCAGAAAATCAAATGTATCCGTGTCGTGGATATACACCTCAAACTCAAATGAGCCGTTCTCAGCGGTGTAGGCTGTCTGCTCTCCGGCCGTGGGCGAGCACCAGCTGGTCTGGGAAAACGACACCGGCACCCCTGATAATGCGTTGTCGCTGTCCACCGAACCTGCATACACTACCCCCTTGATCGCATAGTTCATGCCGACGCAAGAAGTTGGGGTGGGCTTTGCGGGGGTGGAATCTACGGGCAGAACCGCTTTAGCACATCCAGCCAGTAAAATGCATATGGTCATTATCGCGATAAGTTTTTTCATGTGCATACCTCTTTAGCGTATTTCTCTAAATCATCGCTTGGTTATCAAAATCAACCAACTTGCGCGTGTTTGTTTTCAAAATGGTGCGCGGAGAGGTTCTATTCGACTTGTATGTGGTCTCGTTATATCCATGATAACTGCTTGACCACACCACCGGCTCTCCCCAGAATAATTCTAAAATATCTTTGGCAGGAGTTTGTATTTAACCCGCGATTGATAGTCTTTATACCCCTCCATCCCCTTAATCAGCATATCCTCTTCAAAATGGATCCGTACCGCAAGCGACAGGACACCAACTGCTGCAAGGATTAATCCCCATCACGTAAATTGGGATCAATAGAATAACAACCAGCGGAAGCGGTTTTTCCATCGGGTCTATCTCGCGCTGCGCGTTTTCTATACCCATATTCTTCACGTCTTTCAGTTATTTAGAATACTCTAATTCACAGTCACCATTTTCGCGTCTTCCGCTTTTGCCACCTTCACGCCATTTTCAATATCAACTTTCGAGAGAAGTAAGATGCCGCCGATGAAGAAGACCACCAGAGAGATGATCGCCAGCCGACTGTTCCCGGTGACCTGGTTGATAACACTGAACAGGATCGGGCCGATCACGGTGTTGAATTTCTCAGAGACGCTAAAGAAGCCGTAAAACTCAGCCGATTTGCTCTTAGGCAGCAGTGAGCCCATCAACGAGCGGCTCAATGCCTGGCTGCCTCCCTGTACCGTGGCAACGGCAAACCCAAGCAGGATGAAGTGCCATTCCTTGTTCATACCGTAGCCGATGACCGAGATGAGGGTGTAAACCAGCAGACTCAGGTAAATTGATTTCTTGATACCCAGCTTCTTGGAGAGCTTTCCAAACAGGATCGCGAAAGGTGCCGCAACGAACTGCACCATGAGTAATGTGCCGATCAGGATAGTAGAACCAAAACCCAGGTCGGTTCCGAATGCAACTGCCATAGTGATGATCGTGCCGATCCCGTTGGCGTACACGAAAAAAGCCAGCAGAAACAGGAACAGATCTCGGAACTTTCTGATCTCTTTTATGGACGTAAAGAAGCGCTTGAAGCCAACCGTGAACAGATTCATCCCTTCTTCGCCCTTTTCGATCTTGCGGACGGGTTCCTTGACATGCCGGAATATGGGGATGGAAAATACCGCCCACCATACGGCGACGCTGGAAAGACTTAATCGCATCATTAATGCGGTTGCGTCACCTAAGCTCATTTTTGGTAAAAAGCTTGGTCCGATGAATATCATCGCCACGTTGATCAACAGCAGCAGGCCGCCGCCGATATATCCCATCGCGTACCCTCGCGAAGACACCTCGTCGATCTCATCTGGTCCTGCCACATGCGGTAGCAGTGCGTCGTAGAAAACCAGCGATCCGGCGAAACCGATTGTCCCGAGTATGTATAACACGCTCATTAATAACCAATCGCTGGGAGTAACTACAAAATACATTAATGCGGTGGATATAACCCCAAGCGCGACGAAGAATGCCATAAATGCTTTCTTCGATCCTTTAAAGTCTGCTATCGCACCCAGAACAGGGCTAATTATTGCGGCGATCAGACTGCCGATCGCGACGGTATACCCCCATAGGGTCAGCGAAGCTTCTGTGGCGATATACATCCCGAAATAATTTGGAAGAATGGATGCCATGATGGTTGTTGCGAAGGCGGAATTTGCCCAATCGTACATTGTCCATGCGCGGATTGCTTTAACTTTCATCTGATCAGTCATTATTTTCTCCATTTGAATATGATTTCTAAAGATGCTTTTATATATTGTTTGTTAATTGACCAAGTCCGTTTATATACTTCTTTCTTAAGTACCAATAGTTTATCCCCGTCCCACAGGTTGCGCAATCACAAACATTCGGCCCCATTCTTCGTTAGTGCCTTTTTTAATGCATGTCTGCAGAACAAGGCGGTGCTTTCCTGTATACACACGTTTAAACACATCTGAGGCGGTGCAAAGTTGGTTGTTCTTTAGATCTATAAAATTACTGCGTGTGCTGCGTGGGCTTACTGCCTGGTAGCTCAAGAAATTGCTGACGCGATAATTTTTTCTCCGTCCAAATCCATCCATCACACAGATCTCATCCCCGATTTGTAGATCATGAAAAAGACGCCCCCCGAGGTAGTTATGTGCGATCAAACCGATGTTACCATAGCGTGAGGCAAGCTGGAAATTAGTGGCCGTATTCGAGATATTCGAAACATATTCCGGTCTGCCGCTTGGCTGGTCGATAACCCGCAGGAAGCGGTTCTTGCCGAAATATACACCACTGATCGTTTCGATCGGCTTTTTCGCGATTTTCTTCTCTTCACGTGTTTTTTTTCTGTTGGATTTATTCTCATCCATATATTAATTGTATGCATCAATCCTAAAAAATCAAATCACCACACCGAAAAATTCCTATAAAAAACTAAAAATGACAATTGACCTTTTTACCCCTTGCAAGCGATAATTTTTGTGCATGAATTAACCAATTATATAAAAATATTACCCACAAATAAAAGCAGAAAGTATGAAAAAGTTTATAGTTTTAAGTTCCGTCAGGGAAGCTTTCATCGTTAAGAAATTTCTGCTGCTCTCTGTATGGACAAGACAGATTTCCCAATCTGATTGGGATTGGTGATAATACCGTTGATCGTTATTTACACCTGGGAAAAATGTTTCCCGGAGGAAACTCAGTCAATGTGCCTGTCCTTGCCCACCGCCTGGGTCATCCTGCAGCTTACCTCGGTTGGCTGGCTGCAGACCCTCACGGACTGTTAGTTTATAATTCAATTAAGGAAGAAGGATTAGATGTCTCACACTGTCGTCTGATTGAAGGGAAAAATGCTTTTTGCGAGGTTACACTGAAGCACGGCGAACGCGTTTTCGGAGATTTTTGTGAAGGCATTTGCGACCAAATTGATCTGAATGATGAAGACTTCAAATTCATATCGGGCTTCGATCTAGTACACACAAGCGTTTATAGTTTCATATCCCCATACCTTAAACAGTTGAAATCTGAATCCAAAGTACTTTCCTATGATTTTTCCCAGGAATGGGATCGAGACTCCCTGGCTGAAACACTTCCTTTTGTGGATATTGCATTGATCTCAAATACGGTTGATAATATTGAAGAAAATAAGGAGTTAATTAACTATGCTTCCTCCTTTGGACCTGTTATTGTATTAGTTACCAGTGGTGAGCATGGTGCGCTGCTTTATGACGGCAGCCAGTTTTATCACCAGCCAATCTACCCGGTAGAAAAAGTTATTGATACATTAGGAGCCGGAGATGCTTTCGCCTCCCGTTTTATGGTAGATTATCTGAGTGGGTTTTCTGTGAGGGTTGCGCTGCAAAATGCGGCGATTTCGGCTGCGAAGACCTGCATGTATTATGGTGCGTTCGGACACGGGGTATCATTATATAAGAATCAATAAGAAATAAAAACAGGAAATAAATGGCAGAAAAAAAATTGACCTACAAAGAGTTGCTTAAAAAAGTAAAAACAAATTTAGCACCTTCCTTGGCTGAGGACTGGCCGGAATTACCAGCGGTCCGCGCGGAAGGTGTGTATCTATATACCGAAGATGGACGGGAATACATGGATTTCACTTCCGGGATTGGTGTAACCAACCTTGGGCATAACCATCCCAAAGTCTTGAACGCCGCTATCGAACAGATGAAGAAGTTTTCCCACAGCGCTGTCGGCATAACCCTGCATGAACCTTTGCTCCGACTGACCGAAGTGCTGCCCACGGTCATGCCCGAAGGCATGGAAATGTTCTTCTTTGGTAATAGCGGTTCCGAGGCGGTGGAAGGTGCGATGAAAATGGCGCGTTATGTCTCTGGCCGCCCGGGCATCATAGCTTTTACTGGCAGTTTCCATGGGCGCACTTACGGCGCAGCATCGATCACCTCAGTAAAATCCAAGTACCGCAAGCATTATGAACCGCTGGTTCCGGGAATATATTTCGCTGATTTTGCCAATCCTTACCGCTGTCCCATTGGCGATACCCCAGAAAAAGCTGTTGAGTGGAGTGTTGCCAGCATTGAAAAGATTTTCAACCATTACATCTCACCATCAGAAGTTGCGGCTATTTTTGTGGAACCGGTGCAGGGAGAGGGCGGTTATATCTTCCCACCCGCTGAATTCCTTAAAGAATTACGGCGCATTTGCGATGAACACGGCATTTTCCTTGTTTTTGATGAAGTTCAGTCTGGCTTTGGCCGTACAGGTCAGATGTTCGCTGCTCAGACCTATGGTGTCAGGCCAGATATCATGGCTATCGCCAAGGGTATAGCCAACGGCTTTCCACTCTCCGCTACGGTCGCCAGCCGCGATATCATGAGCCGCTGGTTACCTGGCGCGCACGGTACTACCTTTGGAGGTAACCCGGTGGCCTGCGCGGCCGCGTTGGCGGTTCAGGAAGTATTTATGGAGGAAGAAGTTCTGGAAAATTGTCGAAAGATGGGTGCGGTTTTCCTGGACGGTCTTAAAAAAATTCAATCGTCTTATCCTTTTATAGGTGATGTGCGCGGGAGAGGATTGATGGTCGCGCTTGAAATAATAAAACCTGACGGCAGTAAAACTCCAGACCCAGAAAAAGCCATGTCAATATTACAGAAGGCTCTCGACCATGGTCTGGTAGGTTACATGGCTGGACGAAGCGGACAGATTGTTCGATTTATCCCACCGCTGGTAATAACGATAGAACAAATTCAAAAAGCTCTAAAAATTCTGGAGGTGTCTATGGGCGAAGCATAAAATAATATACAATTTATTTATAATGGTATTTGGCTACCTGTGACCAAAACCAAAAAAAACTAAAGGAGAAGGTAAGATGAAAAAATTGATGAAAGTTGTATTGATGGTAATTGTCCTGACAGTTCTTGTGTCCGCCTGTAGTCCCAAGGCGCCTGCCTCACGGTGGGATGCTATCAAAGAAACGGGCAAGATAGTAGTCGGCACCTCAGCAGACTATGAACCCTGGGAATACAAGGATGAGGATGATAACTTTGTCGGTATCGATATGGAAATAATGCGTGAAATTGGAAAGCGCATGGGCGTTGAAGTTGAATTCCAGGACCTGGGTTTTGACGCCTTGGTAACTGCAGTTCAGGAAGGTAAAGTGGACGCGGCTATTGCAGCCATGGCTTCCACCGCAGAACGCAGAGAAACAGTTGATTTCTCAGTCATGTATTATGCCGGCGATAATATCATGTTGAAAGCCTCAGATTCTGATATAGCCTTCACCGACCCGCTTGAAGCAGCGAGTTACAAGATTGGCACACAATCAGGCACAATTATGCAGTACTGGGTAGAAAATAACCTGATCGATCCAGGTCTCATGGCGAAGGAAAATATGTCTTTGTATGAGCGTAATGAGCAGGTTGCTCTTGATCTTCAGGCTGGCCGCATTGATATTGCCGTCATGGATCTGGAACCTGGCAAACAGTTTATGTCTGATCCTGCCTTTGGTTTTATGGAACTCTGGCGTGGTGTTATGGAAACCGAAGGTCAATCCATCGCTATTATGCAGGGCGAAGCTGCCCTTAAAGCTGAACTTGATAAGCACATCACTGATATGCTCAACGAAGGGTTTATGGATGCACTATTTACTGAATATGGTGTTGAGTAATTAGATTGCACACCTAAAGAGACACCAAATAATGAAGCAGGGCAGAAGCGAAGTGTAATCATTATGCGCAAGTTTCTGCCTTGTATTTCTTAAATAAAACAGGTTGAAAATATGTCTGAAATAAATAAACCCGAATTTCTTTTTCTAACGCAGGAAGATGTTATCGAAGCTGGCGCGCTTGATATGCACGCAGCGCTTGATGATGTGGAATTAACTTATAAATTATTTGCTTCTGGCCAGGTTGACCAGCCGCATAAACCGGTTTTTCGTTTTGATAACCCGGAAACTGGTGAAAAGCAGCAATATCTGGCTGTTTCAATGCCCGTTTACGTAGGCGGTTCTGTCAACCGCATCGGACACAAATGGGCGGCAGAATCTATGGCCAACGCCAAGCGCGGTGATATGCCTATGGGAATTGATATTATCTTGCTCCATAACCTGGATCGTGCCATCCCAGATGCCATCATGGAAGCAGGATTAATTACTGCCATGCGTACTTCTGCAGTTGCCGGTGTAGGAGCAAG
This sequence comes from Pelolinea sp., assembly GCA_030655835.1. GTDB lineage: Bacteria > Chloroflexota > Anaerolineae > Anaerolineales > Anaerolineaceae > Pelolinea. The sequence continues at coordinate 8,228 of JAUSPC010000053.1, read as the reverse complement.
AACACTCGCGAATCCCGACTCCAATGTCGCAGGCCTGATTGGTGCGGGCGTAATTGGGCGCACTATGATCATGTCGCTTTCTGCAGCCATGCCCAAACTTGAAGAGATCCGCCTGTTTGACTTGAACCGCAAACGTGCAGAGGATCTTGCTAAAGAATTTGAAGGGAAGATAAAGATTCGCGTTGTAGATTCCGTTCAGGAAGCTTTTCAAGGTGCCGATATTATTACTACTCAAACAACTTCGCGCAAGGCATTTGTAAAGGATGAATGGATCCCTAAAGGCAGTTATTATGCGCACATGTCCTTCGCTGAAGCGGACGATGCAGCTTTTGTTAATACCGACCGTTTGGTTGTGGATAACTGGGAAACCTTGAAAACTTGGGAATTCTTCCCCGCAACGCAATTAAAAATGGCTGGCAAACTAAAGGATGAAGATGTTACGGATATTGGAAAGATCTTGCTTGGTGAGGAACCAGGACGGACCAGCCGTGATCAGCGTATCCTGTTTGCGAACCTGGGTATGGGCTGCCTGGATATTACCATTGCGGAACGCATATACAATAACGCCAAAGCGAAAGGTCTTGGCCAGAAAATTGCTCTGTGGGAGAAGCCGCTTTGGATTTAGAATCTTAATAAGGATATACCGATGGAAGTATTGACTGTTCTCGTCCCATACATTCTTCGCGGGTTGAGTATTACGCTGGAAGTCACCGCTGTAGCGCTGGGGCTCGGACTATTTTTTGGTTCTATCCTGGCGATCCTCAGAGTGTATGGCGGAGATCTGTTATCCAGGGTACTCACGTTGTTTGTTACTTTACTGCGGGCGCTCCCGCATATTCTGCTTTTATTAATCATTTATTTTATAATCGCGCGCGTTGTGAATCTTTCGGCTTTCTGGGCAGGGTCTTTGTCACTTGCGATCATTAGCAGCGCTTACCAATCTGAGATTATCCGTGGTGCGATTCAATCTGTGCCGGGTGGGCAGATGATGGCCGCCAGGTCTATCGGGATGAACCGTATCAAGGCTATCTGGCATGTGATCATTCCTCAGGCTTTCCGGTATGCCATTCCACCGTGGTCGAATGAAGCTGCCATTGTGATCAAAGACTCTTCACTTGTGTATGTGCTGGGTGTACCCGAGATCCTGCGACAAGCGCAGTATTACAGCGCCCGCACATACCAGCCTTTAACAGCCTATGTCACGGTCGCGGCGATCTATTTTCTACTGACCTTCATTACCAACCGAGGTTTGGATCTTCTTGAGCGTCATATTAGAATTCCCACCTAGGGAAAGAGGAAAGAATAATGCCAAAACCCGAAAAACTGATCGTGAAAATTGAAAATGTTCATAAAGCCTATGGGAAGGAGAAGGTTCTTAGGGGAATTTCAATGGACATTAATGAAAGTGAGGTGGTGGTTCTTGTTGGTCCTTCTGGTACCGGCAAATCAACTTTGCTGCGCTGCATTAACCAGCTTACCGTGCCTGACTCTGGAAAGGTGTGGGTTGACGGAGTGGAACTTACCAATCCAAAGACCGATAAGGATAAAGCTCGTCAGCATATAGGGATGGTGTTTCAAGACTTTAACCTCTTTAATCATCTGACTACGCTCGATAACATTATGCTCGGTCTGGTACATGTTCTGGGCATGAAAAAGGAAGAAGCTTATGATAAAGCCATGCTGGAATTAGAGCGGGTGGGATTAGCAAACAAATACGGCAGCTACCCTGGTCAGCTTTCCGGCGGACAAAAACAGCGTGTGGCCATTGCTAGGTCGCTAGCCATGGAACCTATCGTAATGCTTTTTGACGAACCGACCTCCGCGCTCGACCCGGAATTGATAGGCGAGGTACTGACGGTTATGAAAGATTTGGCTGAGGGCGGCATGACCATGATCTGCGTAACGCACGAGATTGGTTTCGCGCGAGAAGTGTGCAGTCGAATCGTCTTCATGGAACATGGCGAGATTGTTGAGCAGGGCTTACCAGTCAAAATGCTGAACAATCCCGACATGCAGCGCACCAAAGATTTCTTAGGTAAAATCAGCGTACTGGATTAGAACGGAGGACCAGGTGAGTTTTATTGAATACATGCTAATTGCTCTTCCAAAAATCTGGGTCGGATTACAGATTACTTTCAAAATATCATCAATTTGTTTGTTAATCGGCATGGTTATTGGCTTTCCAGTTGCCCTCGCACGGGTTTACGGTCCCAAATGGCTGCGCTGGCTTGTGAGTGCATACGTAGAAATTTTTCGCGGCACCCCTGTGCTGGTGCAACTTTTTCTTATTTATTATGGATTACCCCAATTTGGGATTACCTTTTCTGCTTTTTCTTCCGCTTACTTGGCTATTGGGTTGAATAGCGGCGCCTATCAATCGGAGTACTTCCGCGGTGCTATACAGGCTATCGCCAGCGGGCAGATGATGGCTGCAAGATCGATCGGTATGACTCGGCTTCAGGCTATCCGGCACATTATTATTCCACAGGCGTTCCGTTTTGCCATACCGTCCTGGTCCAATGAGGCGGTTTCAATGGTAAAAATCTCCTCCATTGTTTACCTGATTGCCATTCCCGAAATGATGTACGTGGCCAAGATGCTGATTTCCAAATACTACAACCCCATGCCGACCTATATTCTAGTTGGGTTGGTTTATCTATTGGTTATCGGTGTGTTGACGCTTCTTCTAAATGAAATTGAACGGCGTACCACCATTCCCGGGCTTGAAACAGCCAGGCGTGGCAGTTAATTGATTCTCGTAGAAGATAGCTCACCTTTCGCAGATTTTCATCCATGTTTTATCTTGGAAATCTTAAGGTAAATACCGCTATTATCGGTATCCATTTTATAATTCTGTATGAAAATGCCAAACTGCACAATTCACTTAACATGCCCTCAACCCGAGATAATATCTGGAAGTGATGATATTTTTCGGGTCATAGGTTTTGTGCCGAGTCATATAGGATTTTATTTTACTTGGACTTGGAATCCAATATCAAATAACGAAAATATTTTTGTAAGTTGATTCGCGCCGCAGCTCTCCAGATGTGATAAAATCGTCATCTATGCGTTGTACCCTTCGCATAAGACCAAAGCTTAGAAAGGGCTTATAAAATGAAAGTATTATTAATTAAAGACGTATATAACCTGGGTAGAGCGGGGGAAGTAAAGAAAGTGGCTGATGGCTACGCACGCAATTTCCTTATGCCAAAGAAAATGGCTGTCGCTGCATCTGTTGGCGCGATGAAACAGATTGAAAAGATCGAAGCAGCAGCCGCTAAAAAGCGTGAGATATTGAATGAAGAAATGAGCGGTTTAGCAGAACAGATCGCCGCGCTCGAATTAAGGTTTAAAGCCAAAGTTGGTGAGACTGGTAAACTGTATGGTTCCGTCACCCACCAGACGATCATTGAAGCGTTAAACGAAAAACTGCATGTCAATCTTGATCGCCATCAGATCGAAACCCAACCTCTGCGTGAAGTGGGTGAACATATGGTTCGCATTCGTTTGACCTTTGACCTCGTTCCTGAAGTGAAGGTGACCGTTGAAAGCGAAGATGCTGAGAAAGAAGCCGCAATCACCGACAAGAAACAGCGTTCTGCCAAGATTGAAGAAGTTGTTGAAGCAGAGGATGTTGATGAAACAGCCGCAGTTGTTGAAGCAGTGGAAGCGGTCGTTGAAGCAGAAGCAGTCGTTGAAGCAGAAGAGATCATTGAAACATTGGAAGCGGTTGTTGCAGAAGAAATTGCTGAAGGTGAAACCCCTGATCTGGAAGAATCTCAACCAGAAGACGAATAAAATTTTCGCTTTTATTACTGCCGGTCTGATTGATCATGATCAGACCGGTTTTTTCTATATTTTCTTATATAATCTATACCAATGAAACCAACAGTTGGCGATCAGCTTCGTTCCGCAAGAGAATCCAAAGGAATTTCATTAGAGGATGTAGTTAAAGCCACGCATATCCGCCTGCATTATCTGCAGGAGTTAGAAAATGACCATCCGGAATTGTTAAACTCGCCAGTGCAGGCGCGCGGATTTTTGCGTTTATATGCAGAATTTCTCGATCTGCCTTTCACGCAGCTGCTTGAACAGTGGCAGGCGGATGTGAACGGGGTTGCTCAGGATGTGGCTGTTGAGCAGCAAAATGATCATGGCGAATCCCAATCATCAGAAACAGGTTCATCTGCCGCCGCAGGTGAAAAGGAAACCCAGCCAAAATTCTCTTTGACAGATTTTTTTTCCCGGTTGCCAAAAATTTCCACGCTCTTTTCCCGAAAGAAACCAATAACAGGAAACTCCGCGCGATCAGAAAAAAAAGGCTCAGGGATTGGAACTAAGCCGGAAAATATGTCTGAACCAGCTCTGGTACCTTCACAAAACTCAAGTGAAATATTTAATGAAATTGGTGCAGCTCTACGCGAGCGGCGTCTTGCGCTTGAGTTAACCCTTTCAGATGTGGAGCGGTTTACAAACGTCAAGCGCATGTATCTGAATGCAATGGAAATAGGCCGCTTTGAAGAACTGCCGTCCTCCGTTCAGGGGCGCGGTATGCTGAATAACTATTCCAAATTCATTGCGCTGGATGAATCAGCTCTCATGGATAATTATGCCCGCGCGCTTCAGGCGCAGAGAAGTGAACGAACGCAGGCCAATAAACGCACCATCCAATCGCCGTTAATTGTTAAATTAAACATCCCGGAAAAATGGCGGCGCATCTTGAATCCAGATCTGATCCTTGGCGGCTTGTTCATAGTCGCGATGTTTGCGTTCATCCTGTGGGGAAGCGCCCAGGTTTTCAGCGGCGGTAATCCGACACCAACAGAAGCGCCTTCCATCTCTGAAATGCTCCAGCAGACCCCATCTCTTTCAACTCTTTTAGGTTACGAAATAACACAGACTGCAGAATCTCTTGCTGTTGAAGTAACACCCATCCCGGGTGTAGTGGTCATAGAAAGCACTCCCACGCAGATCGCCACCATCAACGCAGCCCCGCTTCAACTCTATATCATCGCTCATGATCGCGCGTATGTCAGCATCATTGTGGACGGGGTGCAGGCTTTTGATGGGCGCGTGCTTCCGGATAATGTCTACACTTATTCAGGACAGAATTCGATCGAGTTGGTCACGGGAAATGGTGCGGCCCTTGAAGCGTACTTTAATCAGGAATTCCTTGGCGGCCTGGGCGATGTGGGCGAGGTCGTCAGGATCAATTTCTCTGAACAGGGGCTCAGCACACCCACGCCACAGACCACACCTACACCTGATGCAGCCCTATTGGAACCCTAGTTCAATAATTTCTAATCCGATCCCTTTTTAAATAGTCCCATTTTTTCTGCGAAAATGGCTGCCTGAGGAAGTGAAACCGCGCCCAGCCTTAATTTTGCATTACGCAGGTGCTCCCGCGCCATGCGGGTCGAGATGCCTAATTCAAAAGCGATCCCAGCAGCTGTCTTTCCTTCAGCTAAAAGTCGTAAGCACTGTTTCTGCCTGAAAGTCAGGTAAACGCGTACTTTATGTTGATTATGAGATCTCATTTTTCCCCAGAGAACATGCGGTCCGGTAAATGATCCTGTTTAGTCTAATATAAGCATGCCCTGTTATTAGAACAATAATTCTATAATACCCAAGATTCCCTGTAAATCAAGGGTGATGTATGCGTGAAATCATTTTTTACTGATTAAGAACGGATGATCCAAGCGTGTCTTATAGTTGACTTAAAAAAAAGATACTTCTCGAAAATAAAATTCAATTGAGAACAATTGACTCTTCATCAGCAATTTGAGCGTTCGATTTATGCCTTGATAGCCATAAATTCTTCAAATAGATATCAAATTTGATTTTACTAAATTAAAAAAATAGTTTATCATAAATGTATGAATAAAAAACAATTAAGTCAGACAAGTAATGTGGTCTGGTATTGTGCTCTTCGAAAGCTGCGAGCTTGGATCGAAGATGAGAAAAATGACGATGAGTATTATCGCCCCTGGATGCTGGTGGTTATTTCCTCTCCGAGTGGTTTTATCCTATCATCCAAACTTTTTTCCAAACAACCCACCCCAAAGGAGTTGTTGGAATGTTTGTTGGATTTGATGGGTCAACCGATTGATAGCGGATTGAAAATGCCACCTCCAAAAGAGATCCATTTTGATGACAAGCGCCTGGCCGACAGCCTCAGCCCAACATTACTGGTAAATCATATAGCCGTGAAATATAAACCCAATCATCATCTATCGGCTGATATTTTCAAGGAATTCACACTGAAGATCAGTCCTAAAGAAACACAAATACCAGGGTTATTAACGCAGCCAAAAGTGACACGCAAGATGGTGGCAATGCTTTTTGAAGCAGCTTGTATTTATTACCGCAGCAGACCCTGGGACTTTATCGGTGATGAAAGTTTGTTGGTTATTAAAGTCGGTGACCAACCCACATCATATTATGCCAACGTGCTTGGATGCCAAGGTGTCGAGTATGGGTTAGGGGTATACACTAACTGGGAACAAGTTGAGAAATTCTATTCTATGGCCAAGTCCGGGGAGGTTGATAAAAATCAAGAACATCATCTTTTCAGCTTCTGTTCCCCTCCTTATGTAAGCTTTGATGATTTGGATGCAATTGAAAAATACGGTTGGGAGATGCCCGCCCCAAATTTGTTTCCAACGCCATTCTTTTTTACGCGTAAAGCTGTGAAGCGTCCAAACGCTGATATGCTGTGCTGGTATGAAGCCGCGCTGCGCGCCATCCCACTTTTTGTTTCCCAGAATAAACAACAAGATGTCCTGAATCAAGTCCCATGGAAGGGTATCAGCGAGCTGGAGGTTGAGACCAGCCGCGGAATTCAAAAAGTACAAATCAACTTTTATTATGCTGAACTGCCAATTATTCCGATTCTTAATGATCTAACAACTGATGAAGATCTTTCTGACCAAATTTCATTTGACCGACGAGGTATGGAAGGAGATATCGCGCAATTGGGCTTTTCTGGTTGGGATGAAGATCCTTCTAATGACTCAGTGGTGCGAGCAGCACAGTCAATTATGTATGACGCTTGGGATACCCCAGACCTTAAAACACGTATCAGGTTAGCCAAAGAAGCACTCAAAGTTTCACCCGATTGCGCTGATGCGTATGTGCTGCTGGCTGAAGAGGAAGCACAGACAGTTCAAAAATCCAAAACCCTTTTTCAGCAAGGCGTAGAAGCTGGCAGACGTGCACTGGGGGAAGATTTTTTCCAGGATGAAGAAAACGTCGGTCATTTCTGGGGTATTTTACACACGCGCCCATATATGCGCGCCCTGGCTGGCCTGGCAAACACATTATGGCAAATGGGCAATAGAGATCAAGCCATGCTGAACTACCGCGAATTGCTGCGGTTGAACCCAGGTGATAATCAAGGCATTCGATATGTTCTACTCGAGCTGTTGCTTGAGATGAATCAATTGGAGGATGTGCGCGCATTGATGGATGAATATCCAGATTGTGGTTCCGTAGATTGGGCTTATACTGCTTTATTGATGGAACTAATGGAAAATGGTGACAGTACTCGCGCACATTCATTATTGGAAAGCGCATTAGAAACAAACGACCATGTACCTGCTTACTTATTGGGTATCAAGCGGATCCCGGATTTACGTCCCCCTTATATCACGCTTGGAGGTGAGGATGAAGCTGCAGATTATGCCTCTCGCCATTTCCGTATTTGGAAGAAAACAAAAGCAGCATTGAAATGGATAAAAGATAATCGAGCGAATGCATAAAACACATAATCACTTTTTTTTCACAGTAATGAGATTGTTAAAAAGCAGAGGCTGGGGTAGCACTGAATTATAGAAAAACCAAATACTCAAGAAATCTGATGCTTTATGAGCAAATAGGTGAAATTTGTAACCGTGTGCCATTTTAAAATTTTAATAGAACGTTGTGTGGTCATAATGGACACAAAGATCACTGGCTCTTAATCAGTAGCTATTAATTTATTAACGGGTTGCCGATGAGATCCCAGGAAAACCCTGATAATCAATCTTTGAGATCATCGCGTGAATTATTATTCATGAATTCTTGCAAGTCTCAATCATCTCCGCCGCATAATCAAAACGGTTGTAGGCTGGCATTTAATAAATTACCTGCGCGTGGACTTTGAGTTCATTGATCATGTCAACCGCAATGCGGGTGTCTTCTTTAGCTCTCTTTGTTCCTGCAGAGCGCATGCGCTGGTGAATGGGTTC
>JAUSPC010000034.1 GCA_030655835.1 Pelolinea sp. | reverse complement strand
TGCTTTTTCAATGCCCAGAGCCGGGCGGTAGGGACGGTGGGAGGACATCGCCTCCACGATATCCGCCACAGCCAGTATCCTGGCTTCGAGCAGTATTTCATCACCCTTCAATCCCTGTGGATAACCGGAGCCGTTCATCTTCTCATGATGCTGGTAGACCATCTGGGCGATCGGCCAGGGGAACTCGATCTCTTTCAGTAGATCATAGCCAACCTGGGGATGGGTTTGGATTATTTGGAATTCGATCTCACTCAGCTGGCCCGGTTTGCTGAGAATTTCAGCCGGAACCTGGATCTTTCCCAGATCGTGGATCAATCCAGCCATGCGGACACCTTCCACCTGCTGTTCGGTGAGGTGCATCTCGCTGGCGATGGTGGCAGCCAGTTCAGATACACGTTTCTGGTGGCCGGCTGTGTAGGGATCTCTTATTTCAACCGTCGCAGCGATGGTGTGGATCGTGCCCTCTACCGTTTTCCTTAGATCCTGTACCAATTTGGTTTTATTCCAGGCGCCTGCCAGCTCATGCGCGAAGGCGGTGGCAGTTGGCACATCTGTCGAGATTAGTGCATCTGACTGGATTGAGAACACACCGATGACCTGATCTTCTACAATGAGCGGGGCAAAGATACCTCTTTGGGCATGCAAAATATTTACAATTTTAGCCGAGAACTTCTTGGCAAACTTGGGTAACACCTGCTGTGTTATCTGTTCCAAATTATCTATAAAGAGGGACTTTTTATGCCTGACCACTTCCCGGTACAGGTCAACAGTGTCGATTGGAAAGGAGAAATCCGCATGGTTCATGCCGACCAATTTCTCAACCGCATCTAAAAACGCAGACTCGTAGCTCAAATATTGTGTAGTAAGTTTATCCCCGGTATCATCCAATGGGAAAAGCATACAGGAGATATCAAGCTGTTTGAGCTCTTTGGCGATCGTGTTGAAAACCTCCTGCGGTGTCAGGACTGCTCCCATGGCAACCGAAGCCTGGTTGAGCGCGTTCAGCAGCCGTTCAGCGCGCACCTGCTTGGTGATGTCTTCTCCGGAACTCAACGACCCGATCCTGACTTTCTGATCCCCTTCCCATAAAGGTGTGCTGCGCCAGTCGATGATGCGTTCTTTTCCCGATTTGGTTATTACAGTCTGCTCACAATGATCCCCCAGGCCAGCCCCGCCTGCCATGAACTCAGCATGTAGCTTCTTTAATTGCTTCCTGTCCACTTCAGGTATGCAGGTGTTAAACCAGTTTCTCCCGATCAGTTCTTCGGCCCCATATCCAAGGATGCCGGCACCTTTTTGGTTCACGAGGGTGATGTCACCTTTCTGATCAAACGCCACGATCATCACTTCCGCGATATCCAGATATTTTTGGGCTTTCTCCTTCTCATTCGTCAGCGCCTCCTCCGCCTGTTTGCGCTCGGTGATATCCAGGAGCATGCCGGAAAAGTTCTCGCCTTCCAGTGTAATGTTCATGAGCGTAGTTATCGTCTGACCTGTGAGAGTAAGTAATTCAACTTCGAAATCCGAAATATACCCATCTTTCTTCAGCAGCGCCAGCATTTTTTCACAATCCTGAGAATTTTTACAGTGATCCACCATTCGGCTGCTGATCACTTTGGCTTTATCTTTATAACCGAGCATCTTCACCAGTTTCGCATTGGCAAAAACAAATTCGCCTTTCAGGTTGTTTTGGAAAATGCCCACCAGGGCATTATCGACCAGGTTATGGTACCTGGTTTCGGATTCGCGCCCGGCGCGGTAGATGGCAGATTCTTTCAATTCTCGTTTAATAGCCGCCGGCAGACGGACCATGTTATCTTTCAATACAAAGTCTTTCAGCCCGATTTGCATCATGGCAACCGCTTTTTCCTCGCCGATCGTGCCGCTGCAGATGATCAAGGGAATATCCATGTGATTTTGCCGGTAAAGATCCAGAACAAAATCGCCGGTGAATCCGGGCAGCCTGAAATCAGAAATGATGACATCCCAGCCCGCCCGGGTAAAAGCCGCGCGGACGGCGTCTTGGCTGTCAACAAGCTCGGCGGTTACGTCAAAGCCGCCCTCGCGCAGCTCCCTCATTATGAGCTCGTGGTCGGCTTTGGAATCTTCGATGTGCAGAAGTTTTATGGGAATGGACATGGCTACTTCCTTTCTTTAATGGTCACTTCATTACAGGTCCTAATGGGTTAGCCTCCAGGGTGAAGGTAAACACCGCACCCTCGCCGACCTTGCCTTCCGCCCGGATGTTGCCGCCGTGCCGGTTGATGATCCGCCGGACAATGGAAAGGCCGATCCCGGTACCGCCATAGTCTTCCTGGGAGTGCAGGCGCTGGAAAGGGGTAAAGAGTTTGTCAACAAATGCCATATCAAAACCGGCGCCGTTATCGCGCAGGAAAAATTCTGCCTGCGGACGCACGGAAGGACCTCCGGGTACTGGCTTTTCTGAGCCGGTCGGCTTTTGGGCAAGGACCCCAAATTCAATGTGGGCCAGCGGTTTTTTGGCAGAATACTTCCAGGCGTTACCCAGCAGGTTTTCCAGGGCAATGCGCAGAAGGCCGGCATCCCCCTGAACGATCAGACCTTCGCTAATCTTCCATTCGGCCTTGCGTTCTGGCTGGGCAGATTGCAATTCAGCCGCGATTTCTTTCACCAAAACGCTCAAGTTCACTGGTTCAGTGACCATTGGCGCATGAGTGATGCGCGAGAGCTGCATCAGGTCATCAATTAATTGGTTCATGTGCACAACTGCGACCTGGATGAATTCAAAGTTCTGCCGCCCTTCGGCATCCAGTTTTTCCGCAAAATCTTTAGCCAGAATATTGCTGAAATTACCGATATGGCGCAGGGGTGCGCGCAGGTCATGCGAGACGGAATAGGAAAAAGCCTCCATTTCCTCATTGGCCATTTGTAGTTCGCGGTTCAAACGGCTGACCTCGGTCAACTTCGCTTCCAGTTCGCGGTTAATGGCAGCAAGTTGTTCCGTCTGCCGCTTGATCTGTTCTTCATTGCGGAACAATCTTATGAAAGCTGATACTTTGGCCTTGAGGATCTCCGGGACAAAGGGTTTAAAGACGTAATCCACCGCGCCCGTGGAATAGCCCTTGATCATGTCTATTTCGGTCTTGCTGATGGCAGTGAGAAAGATAATGGGTGTGTCCATGGAGCGCTCACGCGCGCGGATCATGGAGGCAGTTTCGAAGCCGTCTATTTCAGGCATTTGCACATCCAGCAGGATGACTGCAAATTCGTGTTCAAGCACGGCACGCAGCGCTTCGCGTCCGGATCTGGCGCACACCAGGTTCTCACCCAACGGCTCCAGCACAGCCTCTAACGTCAGCAAATTACTTTCATTGTCATCCACCAGCAGGATATTGAGTTTGATATTTATCATTGGTTGATCCTCACCTGCAACACATGTTAACCAGAAATGGCCCGATCTCATTCAACGGCATAATATGATCCGCCGCATCCACTTCGAGAGCCCCAAATGGCATTTCTACGGCATCAGCAGTTTTTGGGTCCTGAACAATAGTCAGCCCGCCACATGATCGGATGGCTTTCAACCCGAGGGCTCCATCGATGTTAGCCCCGGTGAGCAGAACGCCGATGACATGTTTGCCAAAGGCAATAGCGGTGGATTCGAAGAGTACATCAATGGATGGCCGGGCGTAGTTTACCGGCGCTTCGGTGGAAAGCGAAAAATGATCTTCCTCAACCAATAAATGATAATCGGGCGGCGAGATATAGACTTGCCCTCGTTTAATCGTCATTTTGTCTTCAGCCTCGACCACTGGCAGGGCACAACTCTTCTGCAATAAATTGGTCAGTGTACGACTGGCGCTGCTGTCCGGTTTGCGGTGCTGGACAATCACAATGGGGGTGGAGAACCTGGCAGGCAGGGCTGAGAGAATGGTCTGGCTAGCCTTGAGACCGCCGAGTGAAGCACCAAGGACAATAATATCGAAATTGATCATTACTTTAACTTTTGATACAATTTTCCGCTTTTGTCCAAAATGTTATAGTCTGCCTCATGGGAGATGGAATGGATTGATTCTTTTGCACCCAGGCCCAGAACTCCCTGAAAAATCAGACTGTCATACAGCAAGTTGTGGACGCGGTCCTGGAGTGAACGATTGAAATAGATCATCACATTGCGGCACAGGATCAGATGGAACTCGTTGAAAGAAGAATCTGTCGTCAGGTTATGCATCGCCCAGACGATGTTTTTCTGCAACGAGGTGGCGATACGGGCATGGCCATATTTAGCGGTATAGTATTTGGAAAATTCTTCACGCCCGCCAGCCTGATGATAGCTGGTTGAATAAACCCTCATTTCATTAAGCGGATAAATGCCCTCTTTCGCCTCTGCCAGCACCGCATCGTTCATATCGGTGGCATAGATAAGAGCACGGTCATACAATCCCTCCTCCTTCAGCAATATAGCCAGAGAATAGACCTCCTCACCGGTAGCGCATCCGGCATGCCAGATCCGAATGAGCGGGTAGTTTCTGAACTGGGGTAGAACCTTCTTGCGAATTGCAACGTAAAAATGTGGGTCGCGGAACATGGAAGTCACATCGACAGTCAGTGACCTTAACAGGCGTTTCATACAGGCCGGATCGTGTAAAACCAGCTCCTGCAGGCCAGAGATCGTATTCAGTTTTTCATCCTTGACACACTTTAACACCCGCCGCCTTAGCGAAGCCGGCGCGTACTCACGAAAGTCGAAACCATAGCGCTTGTAAATGCTTTCGATCAGCAGCTCAAGCTCAAGGCCTTCATAATCACGGTCGTGCTTCATTAATTGATAATTAGTAGGCAACAGATTTTTCATTGCCTGCCGTTCTCCATCTTTCTTTTTGGCATTAATTGTTCACCCATTTCTGCACCAAATATAATAATTGGTCAGTGTTGATCGGTTTGGTAAAATGATCTGAGGGCCCTGCATTCAGACGCATCTCATAATTTATGGATATTTTTATCCATAAAGCCAAAGAGGATTAATAAGAAGCCTGCCAAACGGATAATATATAGAGAGAATGGCACGTCACTGGATAAACCAACAACCGTAATGGCGATTC
>JAUSPC010000031.1 GCA_030655835.1 Pelolinea sp. | reverse complement strand
CTGCCTGTAATCTTTCCAGTCTCTATCAGTGTCATTACTTCTACCCTTTTGATTTCTTTTATTGTCATTGTCACCTTTTTATTGTCCATGGTGACATTATTACTGGTGAATTTATGGTGACATTATTACTGGTGATTCACACCCTTGTAAACTATAAAACTAGGTGATAGTCGAAGAAATGAACACATATTATTTTTTCTTATGCCTATTCCTGCTTTTTTTTTCCGGTTGATTGAGTTTGTTGTTCTGATTTTGATGATCTTTCTTCTTTTGGTTGCTGTGTTGAAACGGTTTTGGGTTTAGATGGCTGTAGTCGGAACATCTTATTGATCACTGCCTGACGGATGTTTGCCAGCAAATCCTTAAAAGTGTCTGTTGAGTAGCTCTTATATTGGACCAGAGGATCTCTTTGAGCATACGCTTCCATTCTGATTGAAATACGAAGTGCCTCCATCCTGGTCAAGTGTTCAATCCACAGCTCAGAAATGGATTGTAATAATATATGACGGTAAATTACCTGCTGGACTTTGTTACCAAATGCATTGACAATCGCTTCGTGGGTTATTAATTCTGCGAGCGGCTCAGCACGCAGAAATTCTATATCCGTTTTATTTAAAGAATTTTCAATCTCACTTCTATAATCTTCTGATAGAGAGCTGTATGTGATTTGACTTTCAATAAAGCGCATCATTTCCATTTTTCCCCAAACAGTCTGTAACATCTTCTGGGCGGGTTTCAAATGGTTTAGAATTTGATCAGAAATGTCCTGCGGATCTTTTTCTTCTAGAATGATTGCAGCTAAGAATACATAGTTCAAAATATTAACTCTTTTGAATGTTTTCTGATGCGTTTGCTGGTTGATAGCGACTTGAGTTCCAAATGCCATTCCCGAAAGAAGTTCAATAAAATCAACACCCTTGTTTGGATCTTCAAGTTGAATTTTTAATAATTTGTCAATATTTTGATTGATCGGGTAAGCGGGCTGCTTTATTTGCGCTGCTTTTGCATCGAAGCGTTCATCAATAATGCTAATAATTTGATCTGCGATTGAATTCCAATCAGCTTCAATAGCAGTATCGAGATTTATGCTTAATTTTTCTTGTATCCGGCGTTCTATGGTTAAGATGACCCGTGAGAGAAAGATTCGCATCAGATCATCATCGATCTGGTTAATGAGTGCTTTTTTCTCATTGGCATCCTGTTGTGCTAAAGCAGCAATTTGTGTTGAATTCAACTGGATCTTTAAGTGGATAGCACTTTGCAGCTGGTTGTTGATCTCCCGCAGTGATTGCTCCTCGCTGCCCTCAAACGTATCCAGGAAAATATCAAGCAATTCAATTCGTTCGTCGAGCTGTTGTTGAAAAGAATCTGCTGACCGTTGAATGAATTCTCGAGTTTGTATTATTAAGTGATCTTTTTCGGCTAAAAATGCTTTTTCCGCAACCTTCATTAAGGCAGTCTTAATGGACTTTGCATCGGATTTATCTTTTAATAGATTACGGGTCAGATCAGCAATCTGGCTAAATACAAAGGACGGAATGCGTTCATCCTGAAGTTGGTAGAAAATTGTCGGTTGAATCTCATCGAGAAATGCTAATAATTTCCACAGACCATCTGGAGTGGATGCAACCAATTCAACTCGCTCTCGAATTTCTCTCTCGAGCATGCTCCAAACGTCATCATCAAGCTGATCCTTAACCAATACTCGGTCGCGTTCCGAATAGATACGTTCACGCTGATCATTTAGGATATCGTCATAATCCAGCAGATGTTTTCGGATATCAAAGTTATATCCTTCCACTCTTTCCTGTGCCTGCTCTACCAATCTCCCAATGATCTTGCTCTCTAGCGGAATAGACGGTTCCAGATTGAAGAAGCGCATCATATTTTCCGCACGTTCACCGCCGAACATGCGCATTAGATCATCTTCAAGAGAAAGATAAAAACGCGAGGATCCGGGGTCACCCTGTCTGCCAGAACGACCGCGCAATTGGTTATCAATTCGGCGGGCCTCATGTCTTTCAGAGCCGATCACGTGTAGTCCGCCAGCTTCTCGAACAAGCCGCATTTGTTCCAGAAAAGAAAGAAAGACCTGAATTGATCCGAAAAGTTCTTCATCTGGGTTTGGATCAAGACCCTGCAAGGCTTTGGCCATCTCGGTGGTTGTCATCCCATACGGATCAGTTCCGGATTGGTTTAGGAATTTGCGCACATCGGAAAGAACGGATTCCTGAATTTCTCCACCAAGTTTAATGTCCACCCCACGTCCGGCCATATTGGTTGCGATCGTGACCGCACCATATGCGCCGGCATTTTCAATGATCTGCGATTCCTGATCATGTTTAAGGGCATTTAGGACCAGGTGATTGATCCCACCTTTAATGATGTTCAAGAGTGTTTCTTGATATTCTTCTGACAGGTTAAAGAAATCCAATAGAATGTGGATATTCTCAGGTGATTCTAAATTAATGGATTGGATCCCAAGCTTCTGTGAAAATTGGCGCAGTTCGGAAATAGTCAATTGCGGCAGGGGTTGGTTCAACGGTTCTAATTCCGGGACTGCCTGCTCAAGTATTTCCACGTTATTTTTTTGCATCCATTTTTCGCGTATCAAAATGATGGTTAATAAGCGCCTTAATAGATCAGATTGCAATCGGGAAGACAGGCGTTCTGAGTGTTCAATAGAGGTCGTACCAACTAACTGGGGCCGTCCAATACTATTAAATTTAATGATCTCCATACAGATCGCGCGCAATTTTGCTTCTTCTGTTCGATAAACAACATCTGGATAATCTTTGCGTTTCCAAAATACAGGTTCGTTATTTAGATTGCCTTCATACGCGTAATAGGTGAAGGTGTATCCTTCCTCATCTTTTGCTTGAAGGGTTTGGAAAGGAGAATCTGGCTGGCTAGCTTCATAATCCAGATTGGTGGGGATCTCAAGCACACCCAGATCATAAATCGTTGAAAACTCTTCAGCTTCAGTGATGGCTGTACCCGTCATACCCGATAATTTTTCGTATTTTCGAAAATAATTTTGCAGAGTAATGGTTGCGTGCGTGATGTTTTCCGGGTTAACTTCCACGCCCTCTTTTGCTTCAACTGCCTGGTGAAGCCCTTCCGACCATCTACGCCCTGGCATTAATCGACCAGTAAACTCATCTACGATCACAACCTCATTGTTTTGGACTATGTAATCTTTATTCTTTTTGAAAAGTATTTCGGCTCGTAGAGCCTGTTCGAGATAACCCAATAATCTAGCTTGTTCAAGGGTGATGTCTTCTGGACGATCAGGATCTTTGAGAGGGATCTGAAGCAATTCTTCTACGTGGATCTCGCCGATCTCAGTTAAAGCGATGCTGCGGTCTTTTTCATCAAAATCAAAATCTTCCGGATCAAGTTGTTTCACAATTTCTGACATGCGGCTGTACCATTCAACATCTTCTGAAGCAGGTCCAGAGATTATGAGCGGTGTACGTGCTTCATCGATGAGGATGTTATCCACTTCATCGATAATTGCATAGTAATGTTCACGCTGAACCCGATTTTTGATATCCATAACGAGGTTATCGCGCAGATAATCAAAACCAAATTCATTGTTTGTTCCGTAGGTGATATCAGATGAATAGGCTTCGCTGCGGGGTATTAATCTGAGCTGGTCATCTTCCTCTTGAATAGAGCGAATATTGGTATCGACAATAAATGCGCTGCGGGCATTGTTGGTTCTTTGTGACATCTGTAAAACACCTACACTCAGCCCTAATAAATGATAAATTGGTGCCATCCAGCGAGCATCTCGTCTTGCCAGATAATCGTTTACGGTTACTAAATGAACACCTTTGCCGGCCAGTGCGTTCAAATACAAAGGTAATGTGGCGACCAGAGTTTTTCCTTCCCCCGTACGCATTTCAGTGATTGTACCTTCATGCAATGCGACCCCACCTATCAATTGAATGTTGAATGGGCGCAGACCTAGTGTTCGTTTACTGGCTTCCCTAACAGTTGCAAAGGCATCAACTAGCAAATCATCCAGAGTTTCCCCAGTTTTTAAACGTTCACGGAATGAGTCCGTTTTTGCGCGCAGTTCATTGTCACTTAGCTTCTCAAAATCATCTTCCAGTTGATATATGTCTTGAACACGCTCGCTTAAACGTTCGAGCTCTCGTTTTTGTGGGTCTCCCCCAATTGCATTGGCGATTCTTTTGAACATCAATTTACCTTTATCGAGCGATTATAGCACAGTGATTTTAAACGAAGGAGGCGTGATTTCTCACGCCTCATAGTTAATTGTTTGTGCGGATCATGTGTGAATTGCGTTACCATTTGCAGCTTCCGCAGCTTCCATTAGTACTTCACTGAGTGTGGGGTGAGCGTGGATATTTTGTGCGATTTCCTCAATTGTCAGTTCCATTCTCTGTGCAAGTGTTAATTCGGGTAGAAGTTCTGAAACTTCCGGGCCGATCAAATGGGCACCTAAGATTTCGCCATATTTTGCATCTGTAATTAATTTAACGAATCCTCTCCCTTCAGCTAAACCAAGGGCTTTACCATTGGCCTGGAAGGGGAACCTCCCTATTTTTACCTCATATCCGGCATCCTGTGCTTCAGCTTCCGTCATACCAAAGGAAGCGACCTGGGGTTGGCAGTAAGTTGCTTTTGGCACCATCTTGTAATTAATTGCCCGGGTTTCCTTCCCTGCGATGGCGTCAGCACATAAAATTCCCTGAGTTGAAGCAACGTGCGCGAGAAGTAATTTTCCAGTCACATCACCAATTGCCCATATCCCTGACACATTGGTGGACTGACGGTCATCGATTTTGATGAACCCTTTCGCATCTAATTCGGTTCCAACCTCCTCTAAGCCAAGTCCTGAAGAATTCGGTCGGAAGCCAATTGCTACCAACGCTTGTTCCGCCTCTAAGGATTTTTCTTCACCGTTACAACTTAACTTGACTGATACTCCTTTTGCTTTGCTCTCGATCGCCTCAACTTTATATTCTGTAAATATTTCGATTCCGTTCTTGGTGTAGGTTTTAGCTAATTCCTGGCTGATTTCCACATCTTCCAGAGGGAGAATATTAGGAAGCATTTCGACCAGGTAAACTTTAGTTCCGTATGAATTCCAGATTGTTGAGAACTCGACACCAATCGCTCCGGCGCCAATGACCACTACTGATTCTGGGAGGTGTTCTTGAAGGATTGCCTCTTGGTAGGACAAGATGCGTTTGCCGTCCAGTTTCCACGCTGGTGGGGTAAAAGAAGAAGCACCTGTAGCGATGACAATGTTCTTTGA
This sequence comes from Pelolinea sp., assembly GCA_030655835.1. Lineage (GTDB taxonomy): Bacteria > Chloroflexota > Anaerolineae > Anaerolineales > Anaerolineaceae > Pelolinea. Next base: position 12,835 of record JAUSPC010000031.1, on the reverse strand, counting down.
TTCTAAGAGCTTTTCCTCTCCATTTTCATCTTTTACTGACACCTGATTTTTACTTGAGATCTTGGCGGTACCCATATACACATCGATATTATTTTTTTTCATCAAAAAAGAAACACCGCGGGTGAGCCGATCAGATACTGTTCTACTGCGCTTGACAGCGGCAGAATAATCCAGCTCCAGATTGTCAAATGAAATACCAAATTCTTTGGTGTTTTTTCGCAATGTGTGTGCTAGATCTGCGTTTTTAAGTAAAGCTTTGGAAGGAATGCATCCAACATTCAAACATACTCCACCAAGCCATTGTTTTTCAATAATTGCAGTTTTTAATCCATTTTGCGATGCCCGAATGGCACATACATATCCCCCTGGTCCAGCTCCGATAACCACTACATCATATTTTTCCATTATTAGCTCCAATTTATTTTTTCTTTATCGATTTTAGCCCTTTGCGATAAATTATGCAATATTCTTAAATGTCAACCTAAAGTTAAAATGTCCCCTATTTGTTTTAAGTAGAGATGTCCCCTTTTAGTGCAGATAAGTGAGAAGAAAAGTCTCTGCGCCAGGGATGATCTGGGGCAGGCTTATGAAATTCACGGATCTTATCAACCTTGCGATCAACATCTTTTGCGGACACGATTTCAGATTGTTTGGTTTGTTTGTGATAAACCGTGTAGTCCAGTTTTTGATTTTTATAGAGAATAGTGACTTCGCCTTGAGCGTTTAAGCAAACAGTCACTTGCGCTTTGCGTAAAGCGTAAGTAGGGCGCTTAGTCTGAATTTGATAAACGACATTCCTGAATTGAAGGGTCAAGTTTTTTGAGAGAACGCGTATCTCCTGCCAGGCGAGGATTTGGTTGAGATCGTCTTGGGGCAAAAGCAAGCGATGCGCATCATATTGGCTTCGTGGGATGACAGCGAAACGGTAATTGAAGTCTTGCATAAATTCAGGCAGGTAAACATTGCCGTCTGCGATATTGGAGATGTCTCGCAGACGCATCTCCTTGACCAGGCGGTCTTGCATGGTTTGATAAGCGCGCTCTACGCGTCCTTTGGCCTGGGGTGTACTGGCGCAGATGATGTGCACATTCAGTTCTTGCATTGCTCTCCCGAATTGGGTCAGAGCTGCTCCCTTACCTACACTGGGCTGATTGACCCTGAATATGCCGTGTTTATCGTTGTAGAAGGCTGCAGGCTTGCCGTGGCGCTCAAAATAGGCTCTGGATGCCTCTGCGTAGCTAAAGAAACTCTCTCTTTGGACAAAGCGCAATTCGCCCAGTTGACCGGTGGCATCATCGATGAACGCCAGAAGAGTGCAGGCTGGGGCGCGCTCCTCGAACCAGCGGTGCGGCGATCCATCAATCTGTACTAATTCGCCAAAGCATGCTCGCCTTTCTCTCGTTTGGTGGGTAACGATCTTTTTGGCTTTGCGCGGTGTCCATAAATCTTCTGCAATCATGATCTGGCGTACGCTTCCTGAAGAGAGCTTTAGACCATGCTTTTCAATCAACTTTTCATGAGCGAATGTTGGTCCAAAATCTGCATAGTGAGCATGCAGCAGATCAATCGCCGCTTGTTTCGTTTCTGCTGGCAGACGGTTATTGCTCGGTTTCCCGCGTCTTTGGCTTACCAATCCAGCCGCCCCTTTTTCCCGGTAGTTTTTACACAACCTCTTGACCTGGCGTACACTGATCCCTAATACCTCGGCTGCTTTTTTCTGTGTCATCCTTTTGGCTTTCAGACGTCCCATCACTTCTAATCTGGTTAGTTCTTTTTTGCTCATTTGTAGTAACTCCATCTTTTGTCTCCCTTTCTTAAAGGGGACATTACTACTTTACGCTAACACCGTACATTCTTACATTGACTTATTTAGTCAAGAGGATTAAGATAAAAAGTCCGATAAAATTAAGCAGGTTCGTGAAGAAAATGTCTGAAAAAAAATTAATAGAAAAAATTGAAGAAGAATCGCCTCAGAAATCGCTAGAAAAGATCCTGCAAGCTGAGATTCGGATCACTGAAAAAATTTCCGAAGCTAAAGAAAAGGCTGATAAACAAGTTGAAGCAGCCCTAGACAAAGTTGCATCTCTTAAAGACAATATCATCGAAAAAGCAAGAGTCGATCGAGAGCAAATATTGGCAGAAGGTGTTTCAGACGCGAAAGCAGATGCAGAGAAACAAATTAAGCAGGCGAAGATGGAAAGCGAAATTTTCAAGAAATCTGGCTCAGAGTTTATTAAAGAAGCAATTCAACGCGTTGAAGCGATCATTCTTGGTGAATTGAAAAGCGGGGAAGAATGATCGAGAAAATGGCACGGGTTGAGATAATCGGATTGAAGAAACACCTCAGCCGGCTAATTCCATTACTGCATACATCAGGATATCTTCAAATCGATGACATTCGTGAAATGCCGGATGTCATGCTTCAGCAATTTTCTCCTACCGCCCAGATGAAAGAAGATCGAGAAGAGGTCGACCTTTTGATCGCCAATATTAATGGGCTGATTGAATCTTTTTCGCTTAATCAAAAAGGTCAAATTGAAACTGAACCTGAAACAAAAAATGAGGAAGATTCGGTTTATAGCATAAAAGAAAATGTGGCAGATATCACCGCGCAAGTTCAATATATTAATATGCGGAAGAAAACGCTTCAGGATGAGCTGATATCTCATTCCAAATATATAGAAATACTGAAAATCATATCGCCCTTCATCCCAGAATCTTCAAAGGATTCGGGCAATGCAACTATTCGGGCGCTTGTGCATTCATCGCAGACCAGAACAATGGCGCTGCTGGCTAATCAACTAAAACTGCTCACGCATGGGAAATTTGAAATGATCACCGCGAAGGTGGGTGATGAAACGAATGCGATCATCGGGATCTTCCCCTTGGAACTTGTATCTCAGGTCGAAGGATTCATGAAGAATGAAAAGGTGGGCCAATTAGTGCTGCCTGAAGAATATGCGTATCTTTCGACAGAAGAGGCCCTTCAGCATATTGAGAAGAAAGTAGAACTAAACCACGAAGAGCTGAAAAAAAATGATGAAAGCATGAGCCGGTTAGCAAAAAAATGGCTTCCCTCATTAAAGTTATGGCAATTGATCTGTAAAGATAAAGTTGATGAGATCGAAGTATATCTAAAGATTGGGGAGACAGATTTTACTTTCACGATTTTCGGTTGGGTTCCAAGCGATGATATTCAAATGTTGGAGATAATTCTCAAAAAAGAATTTTCAGAAGAAATATCCTTGAATGTAATAGGGGTTCCCAAAGAACTTAAAAGCCTTATTCCAGTAAAATTGAAAAATTTGGAAATTGTTGAACCTTTTGAACATTTTGTGAAAATGCGTGCGACTCCAAATTATAGTGATATTGACCCAAGTGTTTTAGTCGCTATTTTTATGCCTATCTTTTTTGGCATGATGGCTGGAGATGTAGGATACGGCATTGTTATGCTATTGATCGCGTTTCTCATTAACAAGAAGGTGAAAGAAGGGCTTCTCTCAGATATTGTTAAATTCTTACGGTTGGGAGCGATTTGGACAATTGTGTTTGGAATTTTATTTGGTGAATATTTTGGAAATTTAGGAGAAAAATTGGGTATCCCTCCTTTATGGATGAGCAGATCTGAGCCTGATAGTATTTTCCCGTTGATCACAATGGCAATCGCGGTTGGTGTTAGCCATATATTGCTGGGTTTATTGATAGGTTCATGGAATGCATTCATCCATAAGAACAATAATCATCTATTAGAACGGGTCGGTATGTTTGTGGGTTTAGTAGGATTATTATTTCTTGTCGGATCTCTCACCAATTATTTGCCTGACGCGTTTAGAATAATTGGTTGGGCTGTACTTGCAATAGGCCTGATCGCTTTGGCTGTTTCGTTGGGGAAGTCCGGAGTCTTTTTAGGACCAATAGAGTTTGTTGGTCTAATTGGCAGTATACTTTCCTATCTCAGAATTGCGGCATTGGGATTGGCTTCGGTGTTTTTGGCAAAAGTGGCTAATGATATTGGGGGTATGATCCCCTCAGTTGTTGCAGGGCTGCTTATTTCAGTCCTGATCCATGCGCTGAATATTGTTATGGGGATCCTTAGTCCGACGATCCAAAGTTTACGTCTTCAATATGTAGAATTTTTCCAAAGGTTTTATACGGGCGGGCAATCCCCTTATGAACCTTTTAAAAAACGTGTTTCCAAAAAATTAAAAATATAGAATTTAGTAAAGGAGAAAATCATGGAAAATGCAATTATTGCAGTTGCGGCTGCCTTTTCAATTGGGATTACGGCAATAGCAACATCAATAGCACAGAGGGCAATCGGGTCTGCGGGTGTCGGTGCTCTTGCTGAGAAACCAGAGCTTGTTGGTTCGATCATTATTTTGGTCGCGATCCCAGAAACCCTCGTTATCTTAGGGTTTGCTGTTGCAGCTATTATGCTTATGGGCTAATGAGCATCGAAATAAGCGCCATCTTAGATGGCATTGCTGAAGCTGGGCAGAAACAAATAACTGAGATAGAGGGAACCGCTGACAAACAAATGGCTGGTATCCGTTCTAAAACCGAAGCTGAAGCAAGTATTCAAAAAAATAGAATCTTAAAAGACGGACATGCCCGTCTTAATCGAACCTGCTCATTAATTGAACAGCAGACGATCATGCATTCTTTACAATTACATGCTGATGCGCGCCAAGAGCTTATCGATAAGGTAATCGTTGGTGCCGAAGAAAAAATCGCGACAGTGAGAAATGAAATAAAGTACAACAAAATATTGAAAACACTGATGCTGGATGCAATTAAAGCGCTAAAACCTTCTTTGCTTGACGGGCAAAAAATAATTCTTCATTTTGATAAACGAGATGAAGCGATTTCGAAAGACCTGATGAAAGATGTTGAAGAGATCGTGATCCCCAGATATGACATTTCATGTCAAGGCGGGTGTATTGCTGAATCCGAAGACGGGCTGGTTAGTACTCTAAACACCTTTGAATCACGATTTCAGCATTCGTTGGCTATGATCCAGCAAACTCTTTCTGTATTTTTCGAAAGGAAAATTTCAACGAGCTGACCGATGGCTTTGTATGATTATGGAAATACTAGGTTACGAGCAAGAATCTCCAACTTTTTCTCAGTAGGAACTTTGGAGTCTTTTTCTGATTTAACTTCGATTGATTCCCTCATTTCCACTCTTTCAAAAACACATTATAAAAATTCAATTGAAATTTCTTTAACTTACGCTCATGGTTATGGCTGTATAACTGAAGCACTTCGCCGTGAGACAATAGATATTCGCCAAAATCTTAAGCGTTTTTATGATCCAGGGATCTGGGAAAAGATCAAAATTGTATTTCTAAGAGTAGATCTACAGAACATGAAGGCAATTATTCGGGGGATTTGTCATGAGGCAAGGATAGATACGATCATCAATTCTTTATCACCTTTAGGAACGATCGATGAGCAGCTATTATTTCGCATTGCTAAATCGAAAAATATTACCGAAGCGATTGATCGAATCGCGGTCTTTAAACTTGACTTCGCGAGTGTATTGCTGGAACAAAAAAGCTCTGAAAAATCAAACAGTTCTTCTGAGATCGAAAGAATTTTAGAGAGATGGTATTTCAATAAAATGTCATCGATCTTTACAGGAAATGACGAAAACACAACACAATTACGGAAATTAATTGCCATTGAAGCCGATATTATCAATTTAAATTTATTGCTCAGGTTTGTTAATGCACCTTCATCACCAGAACTAAAAAATCATCCAATTGATTATTTCATCATTGATAGCGGAAATTTCAAACGCAGTCAAATCATTCAGTTGTCGAAAGAAAATTCTGTGGAAAAAGTAATAACTCGCTTAGGTTCGTCTCATTATCACAATTACCTTATGGGAGCATTGTCCTGTTATCGGGAAAACGGTTTATTGAGCGAGTTTGAGAACAAGCTCCGCGTTTACGCGCTAAAATGGTTGGCACTACTTCCAAAACTGAATCCGTTTGGGATCGGAGTTCCAATGGGATATGTTGCACTGAAAAAAAGCGAGATCAGAAATATTCGTTGGATTGCAAATAGTATATATTCTGGATTTGAACCAGAATATATAAAAGAGAACATTGAGAAGGTAGCATGAAGAAATTGGTAATAGTCACAACAACTGACCAGGTGAAAGGATTTCGCCTTGCAGGTATAAATGCCATTGGGGCTGATGATATTGAAACTGTTCACCAACTTATTTCATCATGGTTGAATAACAACGAAGAACTGCTGCTTGCAGTGGATGACAGCTTATTCTCGAAATTAGGCAAAGAAATGATCGATCAGATATATGATTCAGAAAACATGCTGCTTGTTACTATTCCTGACGGGCCGGTTTCCTGTGCTGAAACTACCAGGAAGCATAGGATCTTTGAGATGATTCGGCACGCAACCGGAACGCAAATTAAGTTTAAAGGCGAAACAAATGTCACAAGATAATTTCCAGACAGGCAGAATAAATCGAATTGCTGGACCTGTCGTAGGGGCGACTGGTTTAGACGAAATTCGTTTACATAATATGGTCTTGGTTGGGGAGGAAAAACTGGTTGGAGAGGTGATCCGATTAAACGCCAAACAAATTACCATTCAGGTTTATGAAGAAACTTCAGGACTCCGTATTGGCGAACCGATCTCCGATACTGGCGAACCATTGGTAGTGCAACTCGGCCCTGGTCTCATGGGCCAAATCTTTGATGGTTTACAGCGTCCACTTGCCACTTTGGCTGCAAAAGAAGGGGCATTTTTAAAGAGGGGAATCAGCGAACCATCTCTGCCAACAGAAAAGAAATGGAATTTTTCACCAAATGTAAAAATTGGTGATGATGTGTATCCGGGGATGATAATTGGCATTATTCCAGAAACCGAAAGTATTGACCATCGCGTGATGGTTCCCATGGGAATTTCTGGCAAAATCAAAGAGATCAGATCAGGCGAATTGACTGTGAAAGAATATGTCGCGTTGGTGGAGACTCCTGAAGGAAAAACTGAAAAAATATTACTTGTCCATAACTGGCCAGTGCGAAAACCAAGACCATTTAATCGACGATTAGATTTCAATGAACCATTGGTAACCGGTAAAAGGGTCATTGATCTATTTTTCCCAATTCCAAAGGGAAGTTCTGCAATCATTCCAGGAGGATTTGGTACTGGTAAAACTGTTATTCAGCAGTCTTTGGCACGCTGGTCAGATGTGGATATTGTTGTTTATGTAGGGTGCGGCGAGCGCGGCAATGAAATGGCGGAAGTGCTGAACGATCTTCCGAAACTGGAAGACCGCACGTCGGGTATTCCGTTAATTAATCGAACTGTATTGATCGCGAATACATCTAACATGCCCGTGGCGGCGCGAGAAGCGAGCATTTATATGGGGATCACGATCGCTGAATATTATCGTGATATGGGATATGATGTTTTGATGTTAGCTGACTCCACATCGAGATGGGGCGAAGCCCTTCGAGAAGTATCAAGTCGGTTGGAAGAAATTCCTGGTGAAGAAGGGTATCCGGCATATCTTGCGTCCCGCCTGGCCGAGTTTTATGAACGTGCAGGACATGTCAGCTGTTTAGGTAGTGGGAGCGCTCTGGATACTACAAGAACCAAACGGGATGGATCTATTTCTTTAGTTGGCGCTGTTTCACCTCCGGGAGGTGATTTCTCAGATCCGATCACTCAAAGTTCAATGCGCATCACCGGTGTGTTTTGGGCGTTGGATTATGATCTTTCCAGGCGAAGACATTTTCCGGCAATCAATTGGACCAAGAGTTTTTCTTTAATTGATCTTTCGCAATGGTACAGTGAACATGTTGCGGATGATTTCCCTTATTTAATGAAGTCTGCTTTATCAATATTAGGCCGCGAACATGAATTGCAGCAAGTCGTTCAGCTGATCGGGCAGGATGCGCTATCTGATATGGAGCGGGAAATTCTGCTAACAGCGCGCATTTTACGCGAAGATCTTCTCCAGCAATCTGGAATTCAGGTGACCGATGTGTTTTGCACCCTGGAGAAGTCTTATTGGATGATGAAAGCAATTATGCATTTCCATGAAGCATCCCAGAATGCTATGCAGAATAACGTTCGTCTGGATGATCTGGAAAACGCGGTTGTTCTTCAGAAGATAGCGAGAATGAAAGAACTTCCTTTAGAAAGCGCTGTTGATAAAATTAAATTTATGATAAATGAAATTGATACTGAACTAACAAGAATGCAAGATAACCTTGAGAGAACGAATGTCTGAAAAAATAGAAATTAACCAGTTATTTACAAAAGAACACCGAACAGTCACGCAAATCCGTGGGCCGCTTATTTTTGTTGAACGTGTTTCCAATGTTGCCTTTGATGAAATGGTCGAAGTTGTTGATCCATCAGGAAATGTCCGTGTTGGACGAGTTCTTGAGGTTGATAATGATATTGCAGTTATCCAATTATTCTTGAGTACCGATGGTCTAGATATATCAAAAACAAAAGTACGCTTCTCTGGTGATGTCATTCGTTTGAATGCCTCTCATTCGATGATGGGAAGAATATTAAATGGACTGGGAGAACCGATTGATGGGGGACCTGCAATCATCCCTGAAAAAAGAGAAGACATTAATGGTATGCCATTAAATCCTGCGGTGCGGATCGAACCAAGCGAATTTATCCAAACTGGAATATCCGCAATAGATGGCTTGAATTCTCTGGCGCGTGGACAAAAACTTCCGATCTTTTCTGGTTCTGGCTTGCCCGGAAACGAGCTGGCGGCCCAGATCGCATCGCAAGCCCGAGTTATTGGGGACAATACAGAACAAGATGAGCCTTTTGCCGTTGTGTTTGCGGCAATTGGGATCACCCACCGTGAATCCTCCTATTTTATTGAACGTTTTCGATCCAGCGGATCTTTGGACAGAACAGTAGTGTTTTTAAATCACGCAGATGATCCTACAATTGAAAGGATAATCACTCCGCGAGCTGCATTAACTGCTGCAGAATATCTGGCGTTTGAGCAAGGTTTGCAAGTGCTTGTGATCTTAACGGATATCACAAACTATTGTGAAGCTCTGAGAGAACTATCTGTGGCCCGTGAGGAGCTTCCTGCAAGGCGTGGATACCCTGGATACATGTATTCGGATCTGGCGAGCCTGTATGAACGGGCAGGCCGTATTGAGGGGCATAAGGGTTCTGTTACCCAATTAATTTTGTTATCCATGCCGGATGACGATATCACGCACCCAATCCCTGACCTAACAGGTTACATAACTGAAGGACAGATCGTTCTTAATCGTACGCTGCACCAAAAAGGCATTTCACCGCCAATTAATGTTTTGCCATCTTTATCCAGGCTGATGAATGCAGCAATTGGAAAAGGACATACACGTGAAGATCACCGCACAGTGGCTGACCAAATTTATGCTTTCTATGCAGAGGGACGCGACCTTGAAAAACTGGTAACGATCATCGGAGAGGGTTCTTTAACCGAACACGACAGTAAAGTCCTCCAATTCTCAAAAAGATTTGAAAAAGAGTATATTGGGCAGGGACAAGAAAACCGCAGCATCCAGGATACACTTGACCTTTCATGGGAGTTATTATCAGAAATGCCGGATAGTTATTTAAAACGCATTCCAGAGGAATATATTCGCAAATATAAAAAACGAAGATGACAGACGTATCTAATATCTCTACCACCCGCAATGAATTATTAATCCGTAAGCAGCAGATCTCGCTGACCGAAGCTGGCTATGATCTGCTGGATAAAAAACGTATGGCTCTCTTACAAGAGATCCTGCGTTTACAGGATGAGGTTGTGAGGTTAGCTACTGAATTAGAACTAAAAACCGCACAATCTAAGAGATTTTATGCAAAAGCTGAGGCGCTGGTTGGTGATTCGGGTGTAAGTTCTGCTGCTATGGGGAAAAAACATGATGTGGATCTGGACCTTATTGATTCCCAGATCATGGGTGTTCATGTTCCCAGGATCAAACCATATACCGCTCTTCGAGAGTTTTATGATCGGGATATCAATATTGTTGGTACATCACCGGTAATCGATGAAGTTGCCGAAGCATATGAACGAAATATTGAAAGCATCATTGAACTGGCGGATGGAGAGGTGCAACTTTCAAAATTGATGAAAGAAATACTCAAAACAACACGCCGTTTGAAGGCGCTTGAACACATTATCATCCCACGCCTAAAGGAAGAATTAGCGTATATAAGAATGGCTTTGGAAGAAAGAGAACGGTCACAACACTTTACATTAAGATTGGCAAAGAAGCTGATTGAAAAAAAATACGCCAGGATAAAGGCGAAAAAAATTGCCTGATATCTTCTAAATTTACCTGGTCAAAGCGTCGCACATTTTTGCTATGCGGACCAAATATTTCACATCATGCACACGAATTACATCTGCTCCACGGGCAATGCCCACTGCCACTGAAGCGGCAGTTCCCTCCAACCTTTCTTCAACCGGTAGATCCAGGATCTGCCCGATAAAAGATTTTCGTGATGGTCCTATCAATACTGGATAACCAAGAGTTTTGATCTCATCTAAATGATTGATCAATATAAGGTTTTGTTCCACACTTTTACCAAAACCGATCCCGGGATCAACAATAATATTTTCTTTGTGAATTCCCACGCTTAAGGCATAAGCAACCATTTCTTTTATTTCACACTTTATTTCTTCCATGAAATCAGAATAGTGAACCTCTTCATAACTAGAGCCAAGGCGTTCATTGATTTTAATCGCGCTATTATCGCTCCGGTTATGCATCAGAATAACCGGGTTTTCACTCTGCGCAAGCAGTTCTGCTAACCCATTACGTTTTGAAAGCCCCCAGATATCATTGATCCAATCCGCACCGTTTTCCAGACATTGTTTGGCTACTTCTGGCTTATATGTATCGACGGAGATGATGCATCCAAGATCCGCTTTCATTATTGCATTAAGAATTGGCAGTAGGCGTTCTATTTCAATTGACGCGGATACCGGCTGATAACCGGGTCGGCTGCTCTCTGCCCCTATATCAATAATATCTGCACCTTCACTCAGAAAATTTTCTGTTTTTTCAAGCGCATATTTAATGGGGTCTTTAGCGAACAATATCCCATCTCCCGAAAAACTATCCGGAGTAAGATTGATGATACCCATAATATAGGTTCTTCTTCCCCACTGAAGTTTTTTATTTACATTATTCATTTTGACCTCGATATTCAATGATCCCGTTTGGTTCCACGGCCTTAGCAAGATTGGAAATCGTTTGATTATAAAATGGATGAATGAAGTTGGAGGCGATATCCATTAATGGGATCAACACAAATGCGCGATTTATGATCTCTGGATGAGGAACGGTTAAATTATCGGTTTTATATATTAGTTCATCATAAAAAAGAATATCCAGGTCGATCAATCGAGGACCGTATTTAAAGTTTGACTTTCTTCCAATTTCTTTTTCAATCCCTTTAAGTCTTTCTAAAAGCGCTGATGGGGAGAGTTCGGTTTGTGCTTTTATTACCTGATTGAGAAATGGCGGTTGGTCTTCATATCCCCACGGAGGCGTTTCATATATTTTTGAGAAAGATACAGGAACAATGTCAGGTGTCATCAGGTTGCGAGCGTTGAGAAGGGCATTATACCTATCACCAATATTTGATCCTAAAGAAATGAATACATCATGCATTTCCAGGCTCTTTCTTGAGGATATTAAGGATATCAGCCAACAGCCCGTAGGCGGTTGTTTCCGGACCCGGATTGCTTTCCAAAATACCCAAACCTGGCAGAACATCACTTTTGAACAAAACAAAAGAACTTGTTCCGCTAACGGAGAAAAAGGGTGAGGAAGGCGAAACAAGCTGCGGTGCCACTTTTGCGGATACTTTCCCGTTTATTAATTCTGCTGAACATACCAATTTCCAGCGTTTCCCTTCATTTTTTGCTTGTTGAATCGCTGATGGTGTCAAATCACGGATCCCTTTCCTATCCACATCCTGCGGTTTCATTGGTATTCCCATGAGCACAGTTGCCAATGCTGCTACTTTGATCGATGCATCCCAACCATCGATGTCCCCACTTGGATCTGTTTCAGCGATGCCAATAGATTGTGCATACGTTACAGCTTCATTAAACGAGGATCCCTCTTCCATCATCTCAATTAATATATTCGTACAGGAATTTAAAATACCTTCAAATCCGATAATATCACTGCAGGGGAGAGCTTCTCTAAAAACCGAAAAAATTGGTGCTCCATCCATCACTGCTGACTCAAACAAAAATTGCTTACCGTTTATTTTTGCCAGCTCAGATAATTCGTGATAAGCGTGAACCACGGGGCCCTTGTTGGCGCTGACAGCGTGCATCTTGTTTTGCAGTGCTGCCCGTATATGAGTGATCGCTGGTTCGCCAGTCTCATAATTAACAGGGGATATTTCGATGACAAAATCTGCTTCACTTAGGGCAATGAATTCCCGCATATCTGAAGGAGCCGGGTTAGTTGATAATCCATTTAGAGTACCTGGTCCTTCAATAGCCAATAAGGCTTTATTAGGGTCAATCCCTAAAGGGTCGATCGCATTCCCATGACTGCCTGTTGCGATGGCGACTATTTTTATTTCAACATCATAATCAAGAGCAAGCGATTCCGCTTTCCGATCAATTAATCTGGCGAACGCTTTTCCGACATTGCCAAAGCCGATCATGCAAATTGTAATGTTATTCATAATGAACTCCTCTTCGTGTGGATAATTCTAAACTAATGGAAAGGGAAACGGACGATAATTTTTATCAGGTTCTGGAAAATAAGGAACTTTAATGATTCGCCCT
>JAUSPC010000135.1 GCA_030655835.1 Pelolinea sp. | reverse complement strand
TAAGAAATGGACTCTGGTAGCGACCAGTTGTTTGGGTCTTTGCGCAGACGGTCCTGTGATAATGGTTGATGAGGATATTTATGGTAATTTAACTCCGAATCAAATCCCCGACATTTTAGCAAAATACGAGTGAGAGGAGATGACAATGAAAACCAAACGTTCAATGGTTCTTGTTTCAAATGATCCCCACAGCATAGCAAACGGCGCGAATGAGGTTTTTGAGCAATTTTCAAAAGAGATTGAATCTTTTAATCTCAGCGATGAAATATCCCTTTCAAAAATTTCTACCATCAACAGCTCCGATGTATCACCTGTTGTGATCGTTTACCCTGAAGCAGTTATTTATGGTCCAGTCAAACCTGACGATGTACATCATTTAGTCGAAGAACATCTTTTCAAAGGACATGTTGCATCTGATATGCAAGCTCCCGCGGAAGAATTAACTGGTACGACCACCTGGTTAACCGCCAGACAAGGTACGCTGCCAGCAGAACAGAGAATCGTGCTTGAGCGCGCAGGGATAATTGACCCGGATTCGATCGAAGAATACATTACCCATGATGGATATCTCGCATTAAGGAAAGTCCTAACCGAAATGAAATCCGAAGATATTATAGGTAAGTTAAAGGACAGCGGTCTCCGGGGTCGTGGTGGTGCAGGCTTCCCAACTGGCTCAAAATGGGGTTTTGTGGCAGGCACGCCAGCCAATAAAAAATATGTCATCTGCAACGCGGACGAAAGCGAACCAGGCACATTTAAAGATCGGCTAATTCTTGAAGGTGATCCGCACAGCATTATTGAAGCGATGCTAATCGCTGGTTATGCAGTAGGGGCAGATGAAGGATATATCTACGTCAGAGGAGAATACGTTCTCTCACAAACCCGCTTGCTGAAAGCTATTTCACAGGCTAAAGAAAAGGGTTTCTTAGGTAAAAATATTTTAAACTCAGGATTTAATTTTGATTTACATATTCACGCTGGTGCTGGCGCTTATATTTGTGGGGAAGAAACAGCATTGATCGAATCCATCGAAGGTAAAAGGGGAGAACCACGTCCTCGTCCCCCTTATCCAACTACTAATGGACTTTGGGACAAACCGACCTTGGTTAATAATGTGGAAACTCTGGCAAATGTCGCCCCGATCATTAGGAATGGTGCTGAATGGTATAAATCATTTGGCACTCCATCCAGTGCTGGTACAAAGGTCTTCACAATTCTCGGAAATGTAAATGATACCGGGGCGATTGAAGTACTTATGGGAATCACATTGCGGGAAGTAATCTCAATTTACGCAAATGGGATGAAGAATGGGGCCAAATTCAAATTAGCTCAAACTGGCGGTTCAAGTGGTTCGATAATTCCGGCTAACCTCCAGGACATCCCAATGGATTTTGATTCATTTGCTAAAGCAGGTGTTTCGATGGGATCTGGCGCTCTACTGATCTGCAGCGATGAAACATGTGTGGTTGATCTTGCAAAAGTACTACTTAATTTCTTCCGCTTTGAATCCTGCGGAAAATGCAATCCCTGTCGAATTGGTAATCAGCGCGCTTTCCAAATATTAACCAATATTTCGGAAGGGCTGGGAACAAAAAAAGATCTCGATAACCTCCAAGATATCAGTAAATGGTTATATGAGATGTCAAATTGTGGTCTTGGGCAAACTGCTGGTTCACCATTGAAAGATATTATGAGTCATTTCAGCGATGAAGTCGAAGCACATATTAATCTTAAAGAATGTCCTGCTGGAGTTTGCTCGATGAGCGGTAAAACTCCAACATTGAACTAATTGGGAGAAGAGTGATCATGGTAAAAATTACAATTGATGGAAAAATAACCGAAGTAAAAAAAGGAACAACTGTCCTCAATGCCGCTCGCGAACTCGGCATTGAGATCCCGACTCTTTGCGACCATCCTGAACTCACACCTTATGGCGGTTGCCGTATGTGCTTGGTGGAAGTTGAAGGCGCAAGAACTCTTCAGCCATCCTGCACATTACCTGCGAGCAATGAAATGGTTGTTAAAACCGATACAAAAAAAGTTCATGACGCAAGAAAATTTATTCTTTCAATGATCTTTAGTGAGCGAAATCATTTTTGCATGTACTGTCAGGTCAGCGGTGGAGATTGTGAATTACAGAACTCAGCTTATGACGAGGGAATGACACATTGGCCAATAATGCCCAATTGGCAGCCATATCCTGTAGATGCTTCACACCCATTTATAATTCTTGAGCATAATCGGTGCATTCTCTGCCGGAGCTGTGTGCGCGCATGCGGTGAGTTGGTCGGCAACTTCACCCTCGGATTTGAAGAGCGTGGTGCAAACAGCAACCTTGTCGCAGACCTAGGTTTGCCTCTCGGTGAAAGCTCCTGCGTTGGGTGCGGAACTTGTTTAGAAGTATGTCCTACTGGGGCATTGATTGACCGGTGGAGTGCTTACCAGGGGAAAGAAACTGAGGTAGATGCAACCAAAACAATTTGCCTTGGCTGCAGCATTGGCTGCGGAATAAATGCGCTAACCCGTGATAACCGATTAGTACGTATTGAAGGCGATTGGGATGCTGAAATTAATCACGGCATAATTTGTAAAGTCGGCCGCTTCATCCCCATGACAGAAGAACGGGAAAGAATATTAACTCCCATGGTTCGTGTGGATGGAAAATTAAAAGCATCCACATGGGAAAACGCTTTATCAGCAGCTGCGGCAAAAATTGAAAAAGGGAATATTTCTGGTGTTGCATCAACCAGATTATCTATGGAAGCGTTGAATAATTTCAAAGCAATTTGTGATGCATTTGATGCAAAATCTATTTCATCTACTGAAGAAAGTGCTGCAGTTGATGCTGTATTTGATTATGCTGCTTCTTCTGGCAAACCTTTCGAATCTAAAATTGATGAAATAAAAGATGCGGATTGCTTTTTGATCCTCGGAGAAGATACAACAAAAGACCATCAAGTTATAAGCTTCTTCGCCAAACGCCAAATTCCCGCAGGCGCAAAGGTCATACAAATATCGGACAAGTCAACTGGTTATGATAATTTCGCCAACGAATCACTAATGATTGAGAAAAAATCTCAAGCTGCGTTCTTGAACAGTCTCGAAATCCTTGTCTCTGGTGGAACAGAAGATTTAAATAAAACAGCAAAATCATTCGATCTTGATGCCGCATCACTTCAGAATGTTGTGGATGCATTAACCACATCTGATAAAGTAGCTATTATCTTTGGCAGTCGCTATGATTTCGATGATGCAGACGCTGCCGTCAAATCTGTGGTTTCGTTGAATAATAAGCTAAACGGGAAACTCATTACAACTAAAGGAAACATCAACAGCGTCGGTGCATCTTCGCTTGGAATTAATATTTCCGTTTCTCATGAAAGCGCGGATGTGGTCATCCTGGCCCTTGGTGATGAGGAGTTATCACAATCATTTTCAAAGAAATTTGAGTCCACTCCTTTCTCTATTGTTTTCAGCAGCTACGTCTCCCATCTGACTGCAAGCGCTGATATTGTCTTCCCTGTTCAGAATTGGTTAGAACAAGATGGACATTTCGTCAACGCAGATGGCCATATTCTGGAAGCAAAAGCGGTTTTGAGTGCTCCAGATTCAGTTTACTCCAGTGAAGATTCGTTATCTAAATTGGCAGATGCACTGAAAATAAACAAGCAAAGTGACTGGAAAAAACTTGTTAAAGAGACTCCAGCACCAGTATTAATTAGTTAATCTTAGGAGTAAATAATGGCAAAACCAACTGTAGCAAGTGATTGGCTGGCCGGATGTGCTGGCTGCCATATGTCTTTTCTTGATATCGATGAACGGATTGTAAAACTCGTTGAACTCGTTGATCTTCGTGCAACTCCAATTACCGACTTTAAAACACCGGATGAAGGTGGTGTAACTGTCGGAATTTTAGAGGGCGGGATCAATAATACTTATAACGAACATGTCGCAAAGCAAATGCGTGCCCGCAGCCAGATCCTAATTGCGTTTGGTGATTGCGCGGTATTCGGCGGTATTCCCGCTATGCGCAATTTCTTCACATTAGAAGAATCATTAAAACGCGCGTATGTTGACACCCCAAGTACGGATGGGAGTGGAAAAATCCCTTCCTCACCGGAATTAGCCAAACCAACACTTGTACGACCTGTTCACGAAGTAGTCCCGGTGGATATTTTCCTACCAGGATGCCCTCCAGACGCAGATATCATCTTCTATGTGCTAAGCGAATTGGCTCAAGGAAGAATACCTGAATTAGAAAAAAATAATTTGATGTGGAATTAACTAAGAGGAAATTATGGTAACACAAAAAATCACCATTGAACCAGTAACG
>JAUSPC010000030.1 GCA_030655835.1 Pelolinea sp. | reverse complement strand
CTTAAAGAAATCCATCCTGAGCGCACTTCTGGGCGCTGTTGGCGGCGCAATTGCGCTCCCAATTGCGGAAGGGGTCTTCCTGTTCATTGGCGGACAAGTTTGGAGCCGCCCGATCGGATGGGCAGTATTTGGGCTCCTGACCGGACTCGCAACTGGGATCACAGGTGGAGCACAATCATGGAAAGGCGGTCTGGGAGGTTTGATCGGAGGCGCATTAGGTGGTGTCCTCCTTGAAGCAGCCCGAGAAATGTTTGCTGACCCACTTGTAGGAAAGGCTGCCGGATTGATGCTTCTTGGATTATCTGTTGGTGTGTTCATTGCGCTGATCGTTTTCATGCTCTCAAGGGTATGGCTTGAGATCACCAATGGAAAAATGCGCGGAATGGAATTCATCCTGGATAAGTTCCTGGGAGTTGATTCCCCTTCTGCGGCGATTGGAAGCAGCCCGCTAAAGTCTGATATCGTAATTGCTGACCCCGATATCGCGCCCCAACATGCAATCTTAAAAGGGGAAGGAACTTACTTCACGCTCAAAGATATCAGCATGATAGGCACGTTTATTGATGGAAAGAAGATCGAAGTCACACGCCTGCGTCCTAACCAGCGCATTCAAATGGGTGAATCAGAGATCGTCTATCATGAGAAGAGGTAATAAATGAAAAATCACACAAAACACCTTCTGATTAGCTCTCTGTTTCTGCTGACGAGTGTTCTGTCCGCATGCCAATCCGCACCCAAAGTTGAAAGCGAGGGAGCATATATCTTGCAAATAACTCAGATCGATACCACCGATTTCCCATTGGTAAATGTATACGTGTCTGTTCAAGATGCGCTTGGCGAACCGAAACTAATTAACACAGAAAAACTTCAGCTTCTTGAGAACGGGCAGCCGATTAACAACCAGAATATTCAGGGGACTGGTGACGTCGGTGTATTAACCACTCTCCTGGCAATAGATAACTCCGGCAGCATGAATTATGCGGATAAACTGACAACGGCAAAAGAAGTGGCTAAGGAATACCTTAACCAGATGCGAGGTGGCGATCAGGTTGGCATCATCACTTTTAATACTCAGGTAAAGACAGTGCAGGAAGTCACGGGTGATAAAGAGCTGTTAGAAAAAGCGATTGACGGGATTACAGCCAATGGCGATACAGCCATGTATGATGCACTTGTTTCCGCAGTTGAGACCCTTAATCCGCTCCCGGGCCGCAAAGCGATCATCGTGCTCACCGATGGCATGGATAATCAAAGCATTGCGAATCCAGATGAAGCACTCGCGAGCATAGGGTTTGGCGGCCTGTCCATATCCACTGTTGGGTTTGGGCAAATACCAGAAGGGGAGGAAGAAGCGGATGTCTACAGTGGTATCGATGAAACTACCTTGAGCTATATCGCTGAAAACGCGGGCGGAAAATATGGATATGCAGAGAATAAAACACAATTGTCCTCGCTATATGATCAAATGCGCCGCTCTTTACAAAGCGAAGTGGTTATCAATTATGTGACACCGCTCGATCTACGCGATGGCGTGCTGCGCGCGCTTACTGTAACACTTTCAGATAGATACAGTGGGATCGGTGGAGAATCTCAGACCAGTTTCAATCCAGGTGGGTTGGTACCTGAAGTAGCCCAGCCCGCATCCTGGCTTTCTTTTGGACTTGTTCTCGCTGTTCTGATCGTTCTATTGTTTGTTCCAGTTGTGTTCCTTGCGATCAGGAACAGGAAACCCAAGAAACGCAAGGTGAAGATCACCCTTAAAGATTAATACTCACCCCAAGAAAATAAATGGCCTGCATTCGTGGGCCATTTATTATTTAAATACGGTAAAATGGCTGGGTTAATCATTCATAAACCTAAAACAAAGGAAATACACCTATTCATGCCGCAAAAATCATTCATTGTACACGGACATTTTTACCAACCCCCTCGCGTAGACCCAAGAACAGGAGAGATCCCTCAAGAAGCAGGCGCACAGCCTTATACCAATTGGACTGAGCGAATATATCACGAATGTTACTTACCCAACGCAGAAAAAGAAAATTTTAAACGGATCAGTTTCAATTTTGGTCCCACTCTGACAGCATGGCTGGAAACAAATCATCCTGAAACCCTGGCGGAGATCATCCATCAGGAAAACGCCGTTTTTCTAGAACACGGGATCAGCAACGCCATGGCACAACCCTATTTCCACGCCATCATGCCGCTCATACCGCGCAGGGAAAAAGAAACTTTGGTTCACTGGGGTATTGAAGAATATATTTCGCGATTCGGCCATCCGCCTTTGGGTATGTGGCTTCCCGAAACCGCCGTTGACCTGGAAACTTTGGAAGTCCTCTCGGAAAACAACATTCAATTCACGATCTTAGCCCCATGGCAGGCCAAAGACCCTTCATTGGATATCACCCAACCCTATAGAGTTCTGCTGCCGAACAATAAAGAGATCATTGTTTTTTTCTATAACAGCTTTCTGTCCAGCGAGATCAGTTTCAACACCAGCTCCACCATGGAAGCTGACAAATTCGTATCAGATTGGCTCATCCCTGAATATAAAGCCATGAATCGGGATCAAGATCAGCTGTTATTAGCCGCCTCAGACGGAGAACTATACGGTCACCATATGGCAGAGCGTGATGAATTCCTCGAATACCTTATGGATAAGGCTCTTGAAGATGTGGATTTCAATTCTACTTTCCCGGCGCTTTGGATAAAAACGCACCCAAATATTGAACAAGCAGAGATCAATGAGAATACCTCCTGGAGCTGCCATCACGGAATAGAACGCTGGCTCGATGTATGCGGTGACGCTCCCAACGCGACTTGGAAAGCACCTCTAAGAAAATTCCTCGACCAACTCGCGGAATCACTTGATGAAAAATATTTTCAATACACTCAAGAATATATTATGGATCCATGGAAATTACGGGACGCATTCATTGATGCGCTTTTAGGAAAAGTTTCAGTGGGAAAATTGATACAAAGATTCTCGTCTAAACAAATGGAGGAAGATGTTCTTGAAAATATCAAAATGATGTTAGATGCCCAGTTTGAGCGCTTGCGAATGCATTCTTCTGACGCCTGGTTCTTCTTTGATTTCGACAGCATTGAACCACTAAATGGTCTCAAATATGCTGTACATGCGGTTTGGTTGGTGAGATCGGTTACCGGTGAAGATATAAGCATTCCATTGCTGAATGAACTAGCAAAAGCATCCAGTAATGAAACGGGGTTGAACGGTGATGCGGTTTTCCGAAGAACACTTGCCGTGTATGGTTAGCCCGCGAGGAAATAAAATCCTTCTCTAAGAAAAAATGTTTTGTAAAAGTTAATTAAAAATAATAATTGACTTCGCAGTTGATAGTTGATATACTGTTCACATACGTGCAATATACTACAATTTTTTGTAAGGTATTGCAATGCAAGAATTATTCTTTTATTGTGTAAACACAGACTTATAATTTTTTTTTAGCAGATAGAATTTGATATCTCAAAATATTATTAAAGAAAAGCAGGTGGATATTTAATGACAAAATATTGGACAGAAGAAGTATTTGGCACATCAAAACCCGTGGTCGCGATGTGTCATTTGAATGCGCTTCCAGGAGACCCCTATTTTGATAAAAAAAGCGGGATGAAAGCAGTGATCGAATGGGCTCGCAAAGACATTCTTGCCCTTCAAAATGGCGGTGTGGATGCTGTCATGTTCTCAAATGAGTTCAGCTTACCCTACCTGACCAAAGTGGAAACAGTCACAACCGCCGCGATGGCACGCATTATCGGTGAACTGATGTCCGATATTCGCATCCCTTTTGGCGTTAATGTGCTCTGGGATCCTAAAGCATCCCTCGACCTGGCAGTATCTGTAGGCGCAAAATTCGTTCGAGAGATTTTTTCAGGAGTATATGCGTCCGACTTTGGTTTGTGGGACACCAATTGCGGAGAGACCATCCGCCATCAGCATGCGATTGGCGCGGAAGATGTAAAATTATTATTTAATATTGTCCCAGAAGCCGCCCGTTACATCGGCAACCGAGATATCGTCGAAATTGCCAGATCAACTGTCTTTAATCACCGACCAGATGCGCTGTGCGTTTCCGGTCTGACAGCTGGCGTGGAAACAGACGTGCAAACCCTCATGAAAGTCAAAGAGGCGGTACCCGATACGGTTGTTTTTGCAAACACCGGTGTACGACTTGAAAACGCCAAAGCACAATTAAGCATCGCTGATGGGGTTGTAGTTGGCACTACATTCAAGAAAGATGGCATTTTTGAAAATCACGTCGATGAAGATCGTGTCAAAGAATTCATGGACAAGATCAAATTTCTCCGATAGATTTAGAAAACTAAAGGTCAAGTAAAAAATACTCGGCTTTTTTATTCAATAACCCATATATAAAGAATGAATGCACTGATCTGACGGCTTATAAAAGTCGCTTTTTTTGGGAAATTCACCAGATTTGGCTTTCAAGGTAAAAAATCGCGAAACCTTTCATTATTGAATAATTGATTTTTTGTTTTTTCAGTGTCACCACCTATTAAGAAGGGAGTATAGAGGATTAATCACTCCGTCTTACTTATATAATTCAATAAGCGATGATGCGAAATAAATCAAGTTTTGTATATCCAATTATTGTTTTTTCCCTCCTTCTTTTTGTTTACATGCTTACATTCTCTGGATTTTCTTCCACAGATGACGAGCAGTTATTCAGCGCATTGACGGAAAATTTGGCGCATGGAAGGGATTATTCAGCCCTCCCATTATTTGGAAATGACCGCCTGCAGGGCACTGCGAGCGGTGTGGAGCCTCTGCATCCGATCCTTGGGATTCCGCTATGTCTTCTTGCAGATAAATTTGGGCTTGGCAAAGTTCAGGTCCTGTATTTACTGCCTGCTCTTTACACGGCACTGACTGCAGCGTTGCTGGTTGCTATTTCAGAAAAAAAAGAATATCCGGCAAAAACCTCTCTCCTGCTCGGTTTGGCTTACGGATTAGGCACGATCGCATTCCCATACGCTAGAACCAATTTCCGTGAACCATTAGCCGCCCTGCTAATTACCACCTCATTGATATGGGTAGAAATAAGTGTTGAAGAAGATCAAAAAAAATGGAAAAAAATCTTTTACCCAATAGTGGGTTTAATCTTCCTTGGTCTTGTTTCGCTCACCAAGATCACTACCGCAACAGTGATCCCTTTTCTTGCTTTTTTGTATATTGACAGGAAAAAAGCGTTGGGAAAAGAAAAAATATCGAAGTGGATCTTACCTACATTTTTCTCTCTGATCGTACTCATCTTGATCGGATATCTTCTATTATCCTTCCTTCCCACAAACAGCATCAACCGCTTCACATTTCGTTTCTTTGATTACATTCGATTCACGCTGCCCCGTCTGCCGCATGATCATTTTTGGTCCGCGATTGCAGGGCTGCTTATCTCGCCCGGCAAGGGTCTTTTCATCTATTCTCCAGTTCTTCTTTTGATTCTGGTCAGCCCATTTATAAAACGGCGAATAAGCCCGGATTGGGTTGTCTATATAGGAGCACTCCTTTCCCTCACTGTTGTCCAGGCGCTCATTTATAACGACCATTGGTGGAGCATCACCTGGGGAACACGTGCACTCTTACCATCTCTACCTTTTGTATGCCTTGCAGCCCTCCCAGCCCTGAATGCTGGTTTCAATCATAAGAATATGGTCTTACGGTTTTTTACTTTCTCTCTCCTCGCCATCAGCGGATGTGCCCAAATCGGTCGACTTCTAACTTCCGACCCAGTCTACACAAATTGGGTAGTCCAATATACCGGCCGAGGTATAGACGCGATGATGCAGTGGGATCTTCATCTGGCGCCCATGCTCCGTCATTGGTGGCTGGCAGGCAACAGTCAAGCATCTGATATCGCCTGGTTTTATATTAATAAGGACGCATTAGTCTTATTTCTGTTGTTGGTTTTGTTTTTATCGATTGGGTCATTGATTTGTATTTTCTTTCTCATAAAAAAAGACTCAAGAAATCCGGTCTTTATATCGATCATCACCAGTCTCATTTTGATCGTGTTAGTTCTCACACCAGTTTCTGCACAATTCGACCAGAGATACAACAAAGATGTGATTGTTTTTAGAGAAATATCGGACTATATCTGTAAGAAAACACAAAGCGGCGATCTGGTGTTAATTGATGCATATCTCAAACCTTTTTGGTGGTATTACTCAAACTTCGGCTGTTCGAAGCCGGAATGGGTCAGTTTGCCCTACCTTCATCAAACTGCGATAAATAGCGAACAATTCTTCCCTCGAATTTCTGAAATCTCCAGCATGGTTCAATACACTTTGTTCAAAGGAAAGCAGGTATTCCTTATCCAATCACCGCCGGAACTAACCCTATCCTATGAGGAAGAAATTAAAAAAGCCGGTTTTTTTGTGAAATTAATGAATGTTTATACAAATCCCAATATGCAGATTTATATGCTTAAATAACCAGAAACAATTAACAACTTATTTAGATATCGGATGACAAGATCAAGGCAGACAATAAATTTTTAGGGTTAATTGGTTCTATAATTGTGATCGCTTTTCTTAAGCTATTTAGATGATCTTTTTTTTCTAAATCAGGTGTCAGCAATATTAGCAAGAGTCCTTCTCTGAAAAGAGAATGCCTAAAAATATTTTTCTTTTGTGAGGTGGTATTAAATGTTCATGAAAAAGAGAATAGTTATCTTTCTATCATTTGCCTTTGGGATATCATGGTTGATCGCAATGGTGATTTTTCTCACAGGAAAACTTGAGAACAGCCCGGTATTGATCCCAAACACTGGGATCACGCTGGCAGTGGTGCTGCTTTCCTCAGGTTATATGTGGGGACCTGCTCTTGCAAATATCCTGACGCGGATGGTTACTGACGCAGGCTGGCAGGATCTATTTCTTAGACCACAAATTAAGTCACAATGGCGGCATTTGCTGGCGGGTTGGTTTCTGCCGGGCATTCTATGTATTTTTGGCGCAATCCTATTCTTTCTAATCTTTCCCAGCTTCTACGATTCAGGCCTCTCTTTCTTGGATGAACAATTGGTAAATATGGGTG
Source organism: Pelolinea sp. (assembly GCA_030655835.1). Taxonomy (GTDB): domain Bacteria; phylum Chloroflexota; class Anaerolineae; order Anaerolineales; family Anaerolineaceae; genus Pelolinea. Next base: position 580 of record JAUSPC010000030.1, on the reverse strand, counting down.
CAGAAAACCAACTTTCTCCCATACAATTTGCACTCTTGCAAACATTTTCAGCCCTGCTAATCTCCGCACCAATTAATGCCCTGGCAACTTTTGGAGAAGAATTTGGCTGGCGAGCTTTTTTACTGCCAGAATTGCTGCCTTTAGGCAAACGAAAAGCGCTGATCTTTTCAAGCGTTATTTGGGGAATTTGGCACTGGCCGGTCGTCATAATGGGACATAACTATGGGTTAAACTACCCAGGCTATCCCTGGATGGGATTATTGGCCACCATCTGGTTTACAGTATCCGTTGGGATCGTCTTTGGATGGTTATCGCTCAAGGGCAGATCGGTTTGGCCGGCTGTGTTAGCCCATGGAGCATTGAACGGCCTCGCCGGGATTGGGATGCTTTTCCTCAAGGATCCTTCCCCCATGCTGCTCGGCCCAACACCAGCAGGTATTATCGGTTGTATTCCATTCACAATTCTTTCCATCCTCATTCTTTTTAAAATAGAGGATAAAGGAACCTTGAATTCAACTAGCAAGTGCAACTTTGAAAGCGTTAGAGAGATAAGCTGCGGTAAGATAAGCGCCTCTCTAAC
>JAUSPC010000029.1 GCA_030655835.1 Pelolinea sp. | reverse complement strand
CATATCCACATGTGCGTAGTGGCGTTTTTCTGTCTCATATTCCACGTGCGCAATGTTGATCGTGATGCCGCGGGCTTTTTCTTCCGGAGCGTTGTCAATCGTGTCAAACGCACGGAAATCTGCTAAACCGCATATATTACTATATTTGGTTATAGCAGCTGTGAGCGTGGTCTTGCCGTGGTCAATGTGACCCATCGTCCCCACGTTCATGTGTGGTTTTGTTCGTTCAAAAATTTCTTTTGCCATAATAATCTCCTTATAATATCACTTTATTGAAAATATTTCTTTCTAATTTCATCGGAAACTGGGGCATAGTGAGAAAATTCCATCGTAAACACTCCGCGCCCTTGAGTAGCAGATCTGAGTTCCGTTGCATATCCAAACATTTCGCCTAATGGTACATCAGCAATAATAGCTTTTGCATTTCCAGGATTTGGTTCCATTCCACTAATTTCACCTCGCCGTGAATTCAACTGCGCCAGAACGTCGCCAAGATACTCATCAGGAAGAACAACTTCAACGTGCATGATCGGTTCTAGCAAAATAGGATGTGCTTTTTCAACACCCTCTCTAAACGCAAATATCGAAGCCATTTTGAATGCCATTTCGCTTGAATCTACTTCATGAAAAGAACCATCATAAAAAGTGACTTTAATATCTGTTACCGGGTAACCAGCCACAACACCAGCGTCTGCAGTTTCTCTCACGCCCATTTCCACTGAACGGAAATATTGGGAAGGAACAGCTCCTCGCATGATCTTGTTTTCAAATTGAACACCGCCCCCGCGTTTTAATGGTTCAATCGAGAATACGACATGACCATATTGCCCATGCCCACCGGTTTGTTTAACATATTTATAATCAACCTTCGGAATGGTTTTTGATATTGTTTCTCGATAAGAAACCCTTGGCTTACCAATATTCGCCTGAACATTAAACTCACGCAACATCCGATCAACCAAAATTTCTAGATGCAGCTCTCCCATTCCAGAAATTAAGGTTTGTCCGGTATTTTCATCCACTTTGACCTGGAATGTTGGATCTTCTTCAGCTAATCTTTGTAAGGCTTTATCTAATTTTTCCTGATCTTCAGACGTTTTCGGTTCAATTGCCACAGATATCACAGGGTCCGGAAATGAAATTCTTTCAAGCAGAATTTGATCATGAGCAGCACAGATGGTATCACCAGTGGAAACCGTTTTCATCCCAAGTACTGCTCCAATATCCCCGGCATAAATTTCTTCAACATCCTCACGATGGTCCGCGTACACCCTGATCAAACGCCCAACGCGTTCTTTCTTTCCCGTTGAAACATTATAGGCCATCATACCTTGAGAGATCTTTCCGGAATAAATGCGAAAATAAGCCATTCTTCCAACATAAGGATCGGAAACGATTTTAAAAACCAGTGCAGCCAATGATTCGTCTTCTGATGTTGCCCTTGTAATTTCCTTATCCGTTTTTGGATCAATTCCCTTAACCAGGGGAATATCCATTGGAGAAGGAAGGTAATCAATAACTGCATCCAAAAGCAATTGCACACCTTTATTGCGTAAGGATGAGCCGCAGAAAACAGGGTCGGCAAGATTGTGAATTACCGCATGCCGTAAGGTAGTTTTTAATTCTGCTAACGAAATCTCTTGATTATCTAAAAACTTTACAATCAATGCATCGTCAAATTCTGCAATGGATTCCACTAATTGATTGTGCTTTTCAGTAGCAAGGTCCAGCATGTTAGGAGGAATTTCTTCTTTCACCGGATCAGAACCAAACTCGTCCCGCCAGTAGATAGCCTTCATTTCCAGCAGATCTATAACTCCAGAAAATTCTGTTTCCTCGCCAATAGGGATTTGCATTTGTATGGGGTTAGCCCCAAGTTTCTCGCTAATTGTTTTTATTGAGTAATCTAACGAAGCCCCTACCCTGTCCATCTTATTGATGAAACAAATTCTGGGAACTCTATATTTATTCGCCTGACGCCAAACCGTTTCACTTTGTGGTTCTACACCTTGAACACCGTCAAACACTACAACGCCGCCATCAAGTACACTTAATGAGCGCTGCACTTCTGCAGTGAAATCAATATGTCCTGGGGTGTCGATTAGATTGATTTGATAATCTTTCCAATTTGTTGTAATTGCAGCCGAAACGATTGTGATACCCCGCTCACGTTCCTGCTCCATCCAGTCAGTTACAGTTGTTCCATCATCAACCGAACCAATACGATGTGTTTTGCCAGTATAAAACAAAATACGTTCAGTTGTGGTAGTTTTCCCTGCATCGATATGCGCGATAACTCCTATGTTTCGTATTTTTTCAAGCGGATATTCTCGCGTCATCCCGATTCCTACCTTACCTAAACGTATCTATATTAATAAATATTATTAAAAACGAAAATGCGAGAAAGCTCGGTTAGCTTCAGCCATTTTATGCGTTTCTTCTCGTTTTTTAATGGATGAACCCTGATTTTCAGCTGCATCCATAATTTCTGCAGCGAGCTTTTCTGAAAAAGATCTGCCACCCCGATTGTGGGTTGCAGCGAGTATCCAGCGAATTGATAGTGTTAAACGGCGGTGCGCATCAACTTCCATGGGAACCTGATAGGTTGCCCCACCAACTCTGCGCGGTCTCACTTCCATGACCGGGCCAACATTCTTAAATGCTGCTTCCAAAGCTTCGACCGGGTCTTTTTTGGTTTTATCCTGAACGATATCCAGCATATCATAAACAATGCGTGTGGCAGTGCTTTTCTTGCCTTGTTTCAAAATATGCTGGATCAAGACCTGAACATTTACATTATTATATTTCAGATCAGGTTCAATTTTTCTTTTTTCTGGTTTAGTCCTTCGCATTCAATACTCCAATATTTTTATCTATAATTGCAAATATTTTATTTTTGCTTTTTTGTTCCATACTTTGATCGTCCTTGGTTGCGGTCAGACACACCTGTCGCATCCAATGTACCGCGAATAATGTGATACCGAACGCCAGGAAGATCTTTCACGCGCCCACCACGAACCATAACCACAGAGTGCTCTTGAAGTTGATGCCCTTCTCCAGGGATGTAAGCATTTACTTCCAGCTGATTCGTCAATCGGACACGAGCAATTTTTCTCAGTGCAGAATTAGGTTTCTTAGGTGTCATTGTACGAACTACTGTGCAAACACCACGTTTTTGCGGTGCACCATTTGGCTGCCGCACTCTACGCTGTTTGTTTGAATTGAATGTATAAAGCAACGCTGGTGCTTTGCTTTTTACTCTTCGATTTTTTCGACCTTTTCTTATTAATTGATTGATAGTTGGCACCTTCAAGCCTCCAATTTATTTCCACTTATTTTAAAACACGAAGATGGAGTATAACATAGACGCTTTATCTCCGTCAACAGTTTATTTGAACAAATTTTCAATATTCTTTCCTAAACCCAACAATCCTGTATCAAGCTTAACCGGTTTAATTTTCTCTTCGTCTTTCCCGAATCGGATCACATCACCCGATTCCATTTCAGCTTCCACAGCTAACCCTAAACTCTGGAGCTCCTTGACAAGAACGCGGAATGATGCTGGCAAACTTGGCTCTTCGATCACTTCATGCTTGACGATGGATTCATAAGAGGAAACGCGACCCTGGATGTCATCAGATTTTATAGTTAGCATCTCTTGCAATGTATATGCAGCCCCATAAGCTTCTAATGCCCACACTTCCATTTCACCAAATCGCTGTCCACCAAATTGCGCCTTACCACCTAATGGTTGTTGGGTTACAAGGCTGTAAGGTCCTGTTGAGCGTGCATGCACTTTGTCTTCTACAAGGTGGTGTAATTTTAAAATAGTCATGAAACCAACAGTTACTGATTGGTTGAATGGCATACCTGTCTTACCGTCTCGGAGAATTTGTTTTCCCAGGATCGGAATCGGATCTCCTGTTTTTGCCATCACTTTGTCTGCTTTGGCGCGAACCTTTTCATCTTCTAATTTTTCTGTGTTTACATTATGTATTTCCAACCAGATTCTCAAACAAGCATTAATAGCATTCTTGTCTAGTTCATAAGGATTTGCTTTTGAGTCCTGAATACTTTCAAAAGCAAGAATTTCGTCTGGATTGTATCCTTTGTCACGCAGCCACTCAACCAAAGTAATTCTTCGAGCATACTCGGAATCGGTAGAGAATTTGTAAACGTCATATCCCCTCTCACCCAGCCAATTTTCGAGGTATAGTAGAAGAACTTCTTCGTCATCTTTGATCATCTCTGGGTCATACCCCTGTTCACGGATCCAATCCCATGCAATCTTACCAATTTCGTCGCGGGCTTCATCGATCAACCAGGCACGTGCCAATTCAGCTTCGATCTCGCCTTCAGAAGCTCCATCAAATACAGGTGTGATCGCTCGGAAACCCAATCGTGAGGCCGCCCATCCCAAATGGGTTTCTAACACCTGCCCAATATTCATTCGTCCTGGGACTCCCAGAGGATTCAAAATAATATCAACTGGAGTACCGTCTTTTAATATCGGCATATCTTCGACCGGAACAACGCGTGAAACAACACCTTTATTCCCGTGCCTTCCAGCCATCTTATCGCCCGCGGTTAATTTTCTCAATTGAGCGACAGAAACACGTACCATTTTCTCAACGCCTGCAGAGAGGTCACTGTTATCTTCACGCGTGACCACTTTCACATCCACTATCTTCCCGCGTTCACCATGCGGCATTCGCAGGGATGTATCTTTCACGTCACGTGATTTCTCGCCAAAAATTGCTCGCAGCAATCTCTCTTCTGGAGTTAACTCTTTTTCACCTTTAGGGGTTATTTTCCCAACCAGGATATCATTCGGACCAATTTCAGCACCGATTCGGATGATGCCTTCTTCATCTAGATCTTTAATCGCGTCCTCACCGACGTTCGGAATATCTCTTGTAATCTCTTCTGCACCCAATTTGGTGTCTCGAGCCTCAACCTCATATTTTTCAATATGGACAGATGTAAATTTATCTTGTTGAACAAGCCGTTCTGAGATCAGGATAGCATCCTCAAAATTTCCGCCTTCCCAGGAAAGAAACGCTATTAGAATGTTCTGTCCTAATGCAAGGTCACCTTCAACAGTTGAGCAGGAATCTGCAATAACATCTCCACGTTTTACTCGCTGACCTTTTCGGACAATTGGTCTCTGATCGATGCAGGTACTTTGATTAGATCGTTGATACTTCTTTAGTTGATATACTTTTTGACCATCAGATGTTTTTACACCGATTTGGTTACCTGCTACAGACACAACTTCTCCATCTTCATCCGCTGTAACCACTTGTCCTGAATCCAAAGCCACATATCCTTCCAAACCAGTTGAGACCATGGGAAGGTCAGGCATGACCAAAGGTACAGCTTGCGCCATCATATTTGACCCCATCAAAGCACGGTTGGCGTCATCATGTTCAAGGAACGGAATTAGTGAGGCACTAATTCCGACGATCTGATGCGGGGCAACGTCAACATAATCGATCCTTAAGGGGTCACTTGTAATGAAATCAGATTGATATCGTGAGGAAATTCGATCATGCACAAATTCGGAATTCTCATCGATCAATGCATTTGCTTGCCCAATATTAACCTTATCTTCAGAATCAGCAGAAAGATAGACGACATCATCTGAAATAAAGGGTTGGATAAAAACAAATTCCACATCTTTTTTCAACTTTTTTAATGATTTGAAAGAAACCTCTGTGACTCTTTCGCCTGCTTTTATGACCTTCTTACCACTTCCATCAATAACATCTTCGCGAACCATTCTTCCAATAAGACGGACATCAGTTGGTTCAAACTGATTGAATACTTTTCTGTAAGGTGTCTCGATAAAACCAAATTCATTTACACGGGCAAAAGTTGCTAAACGACCGATCAGTCCAATGTTTGGACCTTCAGGTGTTTCGATCGGGCAGATACGTCCATAGTGGGAGTTGTGTACATCACGCACATCAAATCCTGCGCGCTCTCGCCGCAAACCACCCGGACCTAAAGCGGAAACTGTACGTTTATGCCGCAATTCTGACAGCGGATTTGTTTGATCCATGAATTGGGATAACTGACTCGATCCAAAAAACTCTCGTAAAGAGGAGACCAAAGGCCGTATATTTACCAAACTCACTGGAGAAACCTGGTCCTGGTCACGAATGGACATTCTTTCCTTAATAACTCTTTCCATTCTGCGCATACCAATTCTAAGTTTATTCTGTATCAATTCGCCTACGGTTTTTACGCGGCGGTTGCCTAAATGATCTATATCATCTTTCTCTTCCTGTTGGTTGTTGATCTGGATCATTCGACGAACAAGATAAACAATATCCCATTTGGTAATTGTCCGATGAGAGATCGGAATTTTCTCTGATAGGTCTAATTTCTGGTTGAGTTTATAACGGCCGACGCGCTCAAGATCATAGCGTCTCTGGTCAAATAACTGCTGCTCTAAGAATTCACGTGCATTGTCTAAGGTAGCCGGATCTCCTGGGCGCATTTTCTTGAAAAATTCAAGCAGCGCAGCTTCAGCGATTGTCTTACCACCAGATAGATTCCATTCCGGTTCCTGTCTGATTGTGAGAGGGATAAAGAAATGATCTGGGTTTTTGTCAATATCCTGAAACAGCTCGATTATTTCTTCGTCAGAACCGGTTTTTAAAGGAGAATTGCTTAGACCATCATCAATAGCTGCTAATGCTCGTAAAAAAACCGTGATTGGGACCGTTCGTTTACGATTGAATTTTAGAATAATATAGTCGTTCTTGCGTGTCTCAAACTCCATCCAGGCACCTCGATCTGGAATAAGTTTGGCAGTAGCCAATCGTCTTCCAGTGGCGCGATTTACTGGTGCATCAAAATAAACCCCAGGAGATCGGATGAGCTGAGATACAACAACACGCTCAGTGCCATTAATGATAAATGTCCCCTTCTCCGTCATTTCCGGAAAATCGCCCAGGAAAATATCTTGTTTGATCGGTTCTGGGATTTCTGGCCCAGCCAATAAAACAGAAACATACATTGGACTTGAATAGGTTAGGTCTCGTTCGATACATTCTTCGATCGAATATTTCGGATCCTCAAACCAATATTTAAGATCAAAACCCTCTACCTCAGGAGATTTACTTGGAAAATATAACTTGATCCCTTTAGTATAGGATTCGATGGGTGAGATTTCAGTAAAAAGGTCGGCTAAATTCTCTTCTTTTAATCTTTTGAAAGATTCTTTTTGGATTTCAATTAAATTGGGTATTTCTAAAATTGAATGAATGCGAGCGTAAGATTTCACTGGCATAACAGAATTCATTTATTTCTCCCGGTAGTTATTAACTAATTAAACTCAAATACTTTTGGCAATCTGATATTGTAACAACCTTATCAAATTTGGTCAAGAATTTATTGCGGTGTCCAGGAGATACTATACACTTTGGGTATCAAAAATACATCCGGTTAATATTGTCGCTTAGTGGAAGACAATTAAGCACCGAGAAAGTAGGCCAAAGTGAATCCTGGACACCATATAGATTATAAACAACTTCGC
>JAUSPC010000014.1 GCA_030655835.1 Pelolinea sp. | reverse complement strand
GTTAGGGGGGTTTCATCCCAATTGCACCACAATTGCACCGGGAAAGGCGATTCAAAAAAAAGCACCCATCAAGTGCTTAATGATTTTAATTCGCAGATCTTAGATTCGAACCAAGGACCTCCAAGTAATAGGCTCTCTTCCTATATTGCTGACTTTTTACCTCAAGACCACGCCATTCAACCTAGCCTTGTAGTGTGCATTATCTCAGAGCTTGGCGATGGTTAGCTGAACTATGTTACATCAATTTTTATGATCAACTTCTTTATTAAGAATCGGCTTCTAATGAACCTACTTCTGCTCAGAAAGGTGATATTTTCTAAGGTCAAGTGCTTTTATTTTCTCAACCTTTCGAATTGAACGACCCCCCTCAAATTCTGATGCTAACCAATGCTCAATTAATACACACGCAAGCGTTGGCGCAATAATTTTTGCCCCAAAGGTTATAATCTGAGCATCGTTGCTTTTTCTAGCACGTTCTGCTGAATACGGATCATGGCAAGTCGCTGCCCGAATTCCCGGAACCTTATTAGCCGTGATTGCCATTCCAAGTCCAGTACCACATATAAGAATTCCACGATCCGACTCACCTCTTGAAATTGCTTGTGCTAATTCAATTGCGATATCTGGGTAATCGATAGAAGATTCTGAATTATCAACACCAAAATCGACCACCTCATGGCCAATCTTCATAAGATAATTCTTCAAATCCTCCTTGAGAAAAAAACCAATTGAATCACTGCCAATTAGGACTTTCAAATTATCTTTTTTCGCATGGATCATCTTACTCATCGATAGAACTTCCTATCACCTTTAACCGGATTTCTCTTTTTTTAGGACCATCCATCTCCAAAAGGAGTATCTTTTGGTAAGTTCCTAACTCGAGCATACCTTTTGTGATTGGAACAACCACTGTCGTACCAAACAGAGCACTCAGTACATGAGCCTCTGTATTGGGATTATTATTCTTTATATGCATGAAAGGTCTTAAATCAGCAAGCCATTTTTCTGTAATCCGTACAATGTCAGCACGCAATTCTATATCATCCTCACATATTATCAAAGCAGCCGTTGTATGGGGAAGCTGAAAGTATACAATCCCATTTCTTGATTCTTTTCTAATAATTTCAGTTAAATCACTTGTGACATCGATAACCTGCCTTTTTGTGTCAGACTCGATGAAAATTTTGTTTTCCATATTTCAACCTCCAATTTAATATGGGTTTTCTAAATATTCCTTTACATTCTCTAGGAACATTGCTCCATTCACTCCATCTAAGACACGATGGTCAACTGAAAGTGATAAAGTACACATGGGCTGAACAATAATCTTCCCATTAACAACAACAGCCCGATCAGTCACACGTCCTACAGCTAAGATCATCGAATCTGGTTGGTCAATTATTGCAAAAAATGCGTCTATTTCATACATTCCTAAATTAGAAACAACCATACTCTTTTGCCCTAAATTGCCTATTAACAAATTACCTGAATGTGCTCGTTCAATCAAAGATTTTATTTTTCGAGAGAGTTCTAATAAATTATAATCATTTGCTTTTGTAACTACTGGCACTAATAAACCATCTTGTATCGCAACAGCAATTCCAATATCCACAGAACTACGTTGCTCAATTCCCTCTTTTGTAAATCGGACATTCAGTTCTTTCATCGATTTCAGGGTTAACGCACATGCTCGTACAATAATATCTGTATAGGTGGGAATAATTTCATTTTTAAGAGTTTCACGGTTGTGTTCACGTAATGTATTAACACGTGACATGTTAACGTCAACCATCATATAAAAATGAGGTACTTCCTTTTTGCTCATCTGCATCTTAGAAGCAATTGCCCGCCGCATTTTTGACAAAGGTTTAATATTTATATTGGTATCACTTTCAGTTGGAGAGACATTTTTATCCAAAACGTCTTGAACATCTCCGACAGTAATCATTCCATCTATCCCAGTTCCACTTATTCCATTAAGATCTACATTGAACTTTTTCGCAAAAAATCGCGCTTTCGGAGATGCAAGACTATCGTGACCTCTGGTACCTTTTGATAACCTCAGCGATAATGCCTTCTTTTTATCAACAGCATCCCGCACATCTTTTACTTTAATCCGCCCACCCGAACCACTACCGGAAATTGTTTCAAGGTCGATACCATTTTCTTCAGCCATGCAAATAGCCGCAAGTGTTGCAAAACCTCTCTTCTCTGATTCCAAGTAAATAGATTGCTTTCTTGTGAACTGTAATACAGGTATAGGTTCCTCGTCAGATGAAACGATCAACCCTACAACCTGTTGGGGCATCACTGTGCTTCCGTCAGGAAATAATATCTTTTTGAGCATTCCCTCCGTAAAAGATTCCACCTCAACAATAGCTTTTTCAGAATCCACTTCCAATAACGGCTCACCTACTTTTATGCGGTCGCCTTCCTTCTTCAACCAACGTGCAATTATTAATTCTGATACAGCTTCCCCGATTTGGGGGATAACAATATTAATTTCCATTGAATTTCTCTTATATAAATTATTTCTTCGTCAATCTGATGATCATATCAATAATTTTTTGCTTGTTTGGAATAACAGCTGATTCCAACACAGGAGAATAGGGAATAGGTACATCCGGTGTAGCCAAACGTAGAATTGGTGCATCCAAGTAGGAAATTGCTCTAGCGGCAATATCTGCAGCTACCTGTGCGCCCCATCCTCCTCTTTCATTTGATTCTTCAACGATCAGTAATCGCCCTGTCTTCTTCACTGAATTAACTACAAGGTCTGTATCAAAGGGGACCAAGGTGCGTGGATCGATTATTTCAATACTTATTCCTTCCTTAGCTAATTCTTCAGCAGCATTCATCACACGATGTAGCATTAAAAGATTAGCGACTACAGTGACATCTGTTCCTTCGCGTTTGACTTCACCTACCCCTAACGGTATTAGGTATTCTTCTTCAGGAACAAACCCTTTGCTGATGTTACTCTGAACCAATTGACGTCCCTTGCTTCCGTAAAGAAGCTTATGAACGCAGAAAAACACCATATTATCATCACGCACTGCAGATTTAAACAAACCCTTAGCATCATAGGGAGTAGCTGGAGTAACAATCTTTATTCCAGGGAGATGGAATAATATGCCTTCTATCGAATTTGCATGTTGTGCCCCCCTCCCTGAAGCACCAGTTGGCAGTTGGAAGACAAGGGGAATTTTAACTTGCCCACCGGACATATAGCGCAGTTTGGATCCCTGCTGTGCAATTTGATCAAAAGCAGTAAGTAAAAAATCGCTATATTGAAAATCTACTATGGGGCGTAATCCCTGAATTGCTGCACCGATTGCTAGCCCAATGAATCCAACCTCTGAGATCGGTGTATTAATAATTCGTTCTGGTCCAAATTCATCAAACATTCCCAAAGTAAACAAGAATGATCCACCTATTCGGACATCTTCACCTATAACAAAAACCTTCTGATCTCGGTACATTTCTTCACGTAGAGCCTCACGCATTGCCTGAACAATAGTTAAGTCACGATCATTCTCTTTTAAAGACCGATTAGCTTTCTTATTCTGCATACACATCCTCCAATGCAAGACTAATTGATAGCATAGGGCTATTCTGCGCGAATTCAACAGCCTCTGCAATTTCAACATCTATTTCTTGTTCAATCGCTTTCAGATTCTCGTCTGAAAAACGATTATCTTTAAGTAGCCGCTCTCTAAAATTTGGTATCGGATCCTGTTTCAGCCATGCATCAACTTCTTCCTTAGGCCTATAGGTCGCCGGATCATCTCTCTTGTGCCCACCTTGTCGATAAGTAAGGCACTCAACCAATGTAGGGCCTTTTCCGCTACGAGCTCGTTTTGCAGCCTCAAGTACTTCTTCATACACAATAATGGGATCATTTCCATAAATAGTTATTCCAGGCATCCCATACGCAGGAGCCCGATCTGCTATGTTTTCAATCGGAAATACATCTGAAAAATGGGTTGAAACTCCGTATAGATTATTCTCACATAAAAAAATAACTGGTAACGACCAGATCGCTGCCAAGTTCAGAGCTTCATGCCAATCACCCTTGTTCGCTGTACCATCTCCAAAAAAATTACAGACTATTTGTTTACTCTCCTTGCGTTTGAACGCAAAAGCCATACCAGCAGCAATTGGCGATGAGGCACCGACGATTGCTATTGCTGGTAAAACACCTACAGACATATTTCCAATATGTAAAGATCCTCCTTTTCCCTTGCAACAGCCAGTTGCTTTTCCAAACAATTCCGCCATTATTGATTTTGTTGATAGTCCTTTGGCAATTGCTTGACCATGTCCTCGGTGTGTAATAGTAATAAAATCATCTTCGTTCAAAGCAAGACATGCACCAACAGCTGATGCTTCCTGTCCATGAGAAAGATGGATTGTTCCAGGAATGTTGCCTTTCAGGAATTGGGTGTTGACCATCAATTCGAATTTTCTAATTCGATACATCCGACGATACATCTCTTCCAGTAGGTTTACCTCGTATCCTGTTATAGATTTATTCTTGGGTGGTTCTGGCTTTCTGATTTTCATTTCTACCTCTCATTGGATAATTTCTTTGATATCCGATCAAGCTCTATGAGTTTATAATCTTGATCTGCTAATTGATGAACAATCTCCTTATAGATTGAGAAATACTTATTGTATAAGTTGTGAAATTCGAAGTTAGGACTTAGTTCTTCAGTGATTTTTACGCATTGTTTGGTAGCATCTTGGTAATTCTCGAAAAGCCCAACCCCAATTCCTGCAAGTAGTGCTGCGCCATATGCAGCATCATTAATCACCGGCTTCAATAATGGTTCTCCTAAAACATCACAAAGAATCTGAGACCACAACAGGCTTTTCGAACCGCCACCAATCAATCGTCGTTCAGTGACTGTCTGCCCTAAACTAGTAATTTCTTGGTAACAATCTCGAATAGAGAATGCGACTCCTTCTAGAATAGCGCGTGTAAAATGGTGCAGCTTGTGATGAGCTGTGATTCCAACAAAATCACCGCGCAAATATGGATTCCAATAAGGTGTCCGTTCTCCCATTAAATATGGGTGGAACAATAGACCTTCGCATCCAGGTGTAACATTCTCAGCTAAATTTCCAATAAGTTCATAAGGATCTAAATTTTGTTCCTTTGCTTTGAGAACTTGCAACTGGCAAAATGTATTCCTGAACCACCTCAAGGTTGAAGAACCAGAATTTGTAGCTGCGATGCTAAACCACCTATCATCTACGATATGATGATATGTCATTGTCTCCAATGAAGGAAGTGGAGCTTTCGTTACTAAATCTACATTTGCTGCAGATCCTAATTTTATCAAACACTGTCCAATTTCAGTGATCCCTATTCCAAAAGCCTCCACAACTGAATCGCCACTTCCAATAACAATTGGTGTTCCCTCGCTCAATCCAGTATCTTCAGCACCGCAATGTGTAAGTCGACCTGATATTTCTGTTGCAGGTAAAACTTGAGGTAACCAATCGATGTTAAACTCAAGAAAATCGCATAAATACTGTGACCATTTTGATTCGGCAACATTAAACATCTGCGTACCAATCGCATCATATAAATCTGTATGATATTTCCCGTTAAGACGATAACGAACATAATCCTTTGTTACAAGGATATGCTGTAATTTTTTCCAGATATCAGTTTCTTTCTCTTTCAACCACATTAACTGAGGAAGAGTCCAGGATGGATTAACCCGCTGATATGTAATCTTGAATATTTCCTCACTCATTTTTGAATCTAAATACTCACACTGCGATGCGCTGCGCAGGTCAGACCAATGAATTGTTGGACGAAGCACTTTACCAGTATCATCCATCAATGCGACATTATGAGCTGGTCCAGTAATACCTATTCCGACAATATCACGTGGAGGAAATTTACCAGTGGCGATACATGATCGCACCGCCATGCACGCAGAATAGTACCAATCCTCGGGGTTCTGCTCAGCCAACCCTGGTCTAGGGTAATCGGTTTGATAAACATGGGTACTAGATTCAATAATTGAGCCTGTTAAATCAACTACTGAAGCCTTGCAACCACTAGTTCCTATATCAAGGCCTATTAATAATTCCGTATTTGTTCTCATTAGTTAGTTTTCTAAAAATCAGAATATACTATGACAGTTCTAAGGTCGTACTTAAACCACCAGTATTTTTCATTACTAGTCTAAAACGATCTGACCGGTATACCGCTCTAGTAAGTCGAATCGGATTCCCAGTTTCAGAAAAAGCGATTCCCTCCACATTTAATATGGGGCTACCAACAGGTATGTCCAATCGATTGGCATCCTCCGTTGATACTAATCCCGCGTGAACAGAATCATATGAGTATGCGATCCTAACAGATCCTATTCGTTCAACAGATTCTAATAATGATTCCTTAGTTAAATCGACACTCAAGATCGGACTATATACACGATGGTCAAGATAGGATGAGTGAATTGCCGCAGGTATTTCGTTAACAATTCTTAATCGGCGAATTAATATAACCATACTCTCCAATGGCAAGTCTAGTTTTTTTAACACATCTGGAGTTCCCGGAATCACCGCAATGCGAATTATTTTTGTGTCTACTTGATAACCACATTTACGTAATGTAGCACTAAAGCTTAGGATAGTCGATAAACCATAAGACCAAATATTCTCGTTAACAAAGGTGCCTTTTCCGTATTGGCGGTATAGTATTCCTTTCTGGACTAATTCTTCTAAGGCTTTATGCACTGTTAATCGAGTTACCTGATACTTCGCAGCTAACTTATTCTCAGATGGTATCCGTTCTCCTACTTTAAAGGTATTGGACTGAATCCGCTCCATCACTTCTTCTTGGATTTGCCTAAAAATCGGTATAGATAATTTTTTATCGATCAAGTTTTCTTCCTAATTCAATGGTTGAGTTAATGTATTTCTATTTTTTCTAACCTCATTACTATTTTAATAATTTTTTATTCAAGCCCAACAATGAAAATATTCGACCATTCAATAGGCATTCCTGAGTGCTGAAATATAGAAAAAGACCCCGTTTTGAATTTTGGTTTAGTAGATGGAATGCTAGTGTCATCTTCTTCTACGAGCCATTCATTAGGCTCAGGAATTTTTTCTTTCCAAATTTTAAAACGAACAGTATTTACTCCATCTTTGTATAGCACTTGGTGGCGTACACAATATAAAACATCAGCCTTTGCAATAAACCGTTTAGGAGGTGCTGTCTGAACAACCCACTCATTATGGGAGTCAGAATGATCACCAAATGCAAGGAAGGCACGTGCACACCAGCGAGGGTCGATATTCATCATCCCGAAAGATGACCAACCTGGCTTAATGCCAAGTGAGGCTGGTCCTTCCATCCCAACAAAATAATCGCTTGGGCCCAACCACTTTACCTTTGTTAAATCTGTAAAGCGCACGTTATAGGTTGCTTCCTGACTTCCGTGGGGTGAACCAAGTACACATAAGGCATCTGGATAGACAGGGGCACGCGATCTAATTAAATTCATTATTGGGTCAAGATCAAATGCCCCATTTACAACCTGTCCAATTTCTTGGATACACGCATAGCCTGTTAAGTCCCTTAGATCAATCGGAAGCTCAATCGGTGATGGATCCCATGTAAAGATAATTTCAACTTCCAAGTATTGTTCTGCTGAATCTTCAAAAAAAAGAGTCAATTTGTTTTCGCCAGCTTTCAATCCAAGAAAATCAATAGGCAACTCTATATTAAAATCTCCAATGTCTTTCAAACGATTAACTGCAGGAGAGTCTTTATATTGATATGTCCAATCAATACCAGGATCGGAAATATTTTCAACTCGAAAATATACTTCCGACCTACTGTTTAACCGGAAATATGACTTCATCATAGGGTAGGTTACTTCTTCAACTCGCCCAATAATATTAATATCACGAGTATGATAACGGAATTGCTGTTGAGTGCCGTAAGGAAGCCTTATCTTCATATAATCTCCTTTTTGTTATCCCTCTTACAGCCAATGTTATCCATAATAAAGCTCTGCTCCTGTGGTGTCCACATCAAAAAGCTCAATCGCTCCATACTGATTCTCGGTAACATAAAGCTTCTTTTCACCTCTAGGCCCAAAGGCAACATTTGTGGGATATTTACCTTCCGTCTTTATTCGCCTGTTCACAATGCCACTAGAATCAAGAACCGTAATATCTCCCTGCCCAAACACTGCACAATACAGATGTCCATCAGCACCGAAGGTCATACCATCCGGTCCACGAAAACCAGATTCTTTCCATTCTGGGTCTAAAACATTGCCAAATTTCTCGCGTTCACCAGTAAGCTTGCCATCGAATATTCTATAGCGATAGATATTGCCTGTGATCATCTCATTAACATATAGTAAACCATCCAAACCAAATGCGATTCCATTCGTAAACTTTTGACCCGAATCTAATTTTGTAATATCGCCTGATTTCAAGTCAATGCGAAACACACATCCATCAAAATCAGCATTCTGCCAGTCAGGACGTAATTTTCCACCTGGTGCCCAATCATCCAACAAGATGCCAGAATCAGTCATGTAAAGTGAACCATCCGATCCGAAAACCAAATCATTCGGGAATAAGAATGGTTCATTCTCTAATCCTTTAGAAAAAACACTTACATCTCCGTCTAATGTTACTCGCACCAATGATGGCGTTGGATAAGTTTCAGCTACCCAAATCACATTAGACCTATCCGGCACACACCCATTCGGCCGTCCCGTTTTGGCGACTTGTCGAACATCTTTCCCGTCTAGGCTGATCTGAGTTACACAGCCTGTGTCAGATGACATCTCTACGCAAACCCAACAACTCTGATCTTGCAATTGCCGTGGAGTTTCTGGTGCCCCTAATCCATTTACGAAGTTCATAATATTAATCCTCCAGTTTAACTATTCAATATCGGTAGAAGTAGGAGCTTCTTTAGGCAGTAGTTTTTCATATTTCATCTCATTCCATAAATCTTGGGGAATATCAATTGAAAACATTTCGACATTCTGACGAGCTTGTTCAACTGAACGAGGGCCCATAACCACCGTTGATATCGCTGGATGATACATCGGAAATTGAATGGCGGCTGCCATTAAAGGTACATTATAACGATCACATATTTCTTTAAGTTTAATTGTTTTTTCAACAATGGTCTGGTCAGCAGGAACATAGTTATAAGTCACATTATCTTTCCAGCTTCCAATTGCATTTGAACTGCGATCAGTCTTTAATGCTAAAGAAGGATCTGGGTTGCAGAGGATGCCGCTATTATATACACCACCTGCTACAATCACTATATGATTTTCAATGCAAATTGGAAGTAGTATCTCCAATGCACTTTGATCAAGGAGTGTATACCTTCCAGCAAGCAAGAAAGTATCGAAATCCGCTCGTTTTGCAAAATCCGCGAGGACTTCCCACTGGTTCATACCACAGCCGATAGCGCCAATACTACCCTCACTGCGTAACTGATCAAGTGCCTTATACGCACCTTCTAAAGCTTCTTCTGGGAACCAGTCTGGATCGTGAATATGCATAAAATCAAATCGGTCAATCCCAGTCCGTTTCTGGCTTGCTTCAATAGAACGCATAACACCATCGTAGCTAAAATCGAAATAGGGTTTTACAGAATCAGTGCCTTTATATAACTGTTTTCCATCCCAAAGTACCATTGTATCCTCATGATCCTTTGGGCCATCCGCTAGCAGCAAGCGCCCTACCTTTGTAGAGAGGATAAATTCACTGCGAGGTTTTTTTGAAAGAATAGCCCCTACGGCGCGTTCAGCATTTCCATAACCATAAACCGGGGCGGTATCATAGAAACGGATACCCAAATCCCAGCAGGATTCCACAGTCGCTTGCGCTTCTTCCGGAGAGATAGGTGCAAACATTCCTCCCAAAGGATTGGTTCCTAAACCCAATTGGGGAATCATTACATTTGTTTTACCTAACTTCACACGTTTATTCGGATCCATAAGTAACTCCTATTTTAAAGTAAAACTGATGCTTATAAATTAATGGGTTTTTACGCCAAATCACTAAATACCATTATATATACCTGTATTCATTATTTCCAGAATGCGCTGCTCTGTTAAAAGATCTCTGTTGAGTTCATTACAAATCCGCCCTTCATAGAACACAAGCACTCGATCACAAACATATAAATACTCAGGAATTTCGCTGGAATAAAATAAAACAATTCGATTATCTTTCGCAAGGTCTTGAATAATTTTATAGATCGCAACTTTTACACCCACGTCAACACCTCGAGTGGGATCATTTAAAAGAAATACTTTGGGATTGGCTTCCAGCCATTTACCAAGAGCAACTTTTTGCTGGTTTCCGCCTGATAGATTATGCAAAGGTGTATCAAGTGATTCCATAATAATGTTAAGCGTCTTACAGCGAGACAACCCATTCTGCTGCAAGTCTTTCTTGTTTAACCAGAATCCATATTGCCCCAATGTCCCAGCAGTTACCTGTGAGAGATTTTCCAGAACATTTTGTTGCAACATCACACTCTCATTACGCCTGTCTGCTGGAAGGTATGCTATTCCAGAGTGTACTACTTTTGAGATTCCACGCGGAAAAGGTAATTCACCCGGTAAAATAATTTTACCTTGGTCATGATGTACTTGACCATAGATAACATTGAAGATGGTTTCCACTCCTGAACCTTCAAGTCCGGCAAGGCCAACGATTTCTCCTGGATATACTTTCAGATCAATTTCTGATATCTTGCCCTTAACTGATACTTTCTGTAATTCAAGAGCCTTCCCTAGCCTATCAATCTGACATAAACCTTTCTTGTGTATTATTTTTTCCTTGCTACCTCCAATCATTAATGAAACAATCTCTGGAATCGTTGTATATTTAGTCTTAACAGTTTTCACGATTTTTCCATCTCGCATTACCGTAATTAAATCTGCGATTGCGAAAACTTCTGTTAGACGATGTGAAACATAAATAACTGCGACTCCAGAGTCTCTTAAACGTCTGATAACAGAAAACAATCGACCGCTTTCTTTTGCATTCAGCGCCGAATTCGGTTCATCCAGAATAAGAATATTTGAACGATAGAACAGTGCCTTAGCAATTTCAACCAACTGCCGTTCATCAAGGCGCAAGGTAGATACAGGTACATTAAGATCAACTTCGAGATTAAGTTCTTCAAAAACAGGTTGAACTAGCTTGCGCATTTCAACTCTTGATATCAGGCCGAATTTCAGGGGTTCACGTAAGAGAAATATATTCGCCAGGACATCTAGGTCGGGGAAAAGATTCAACTCTTGAAATACAATTGCAATACCTTTCTCATTAGCTTCTTTTACGTTTGAAAGATAAACCGCTTCTCCATTAATACAGACTGCTCCGGAATCCATCTTCTCAGCCCCGCTAAGAATCTTCATTAATGTAGACTTACCGGCACCATTCTCTCCCACAATTGCGTGGATAGTACCAGGGTAGACCTTAAGGTCTACCCTGTCTAAAGCTTTTACTCCACCATAGTTCTTCCTGACATTCGTTGCACTGCAAGAAGGAACTGCGATTGGTTCTTGCGAGTAATTGTTATTGCGTGAGATAGTCGCCATATGATTCGACATGACTTTCAAGATCGGTAAAGATTTCGTCAATCTCGGGTAAGTAGTATTGATACGTTTGATCTAACCCTTCAGATAGTGATTCCTCACGCGCTAAAATAGTAGCAGCATTCTCAGATGTCACAATTTCTGGGCCAACATTCACCCAACCGCGAGGAATAGGTTTGTTATAGACAATCCCTTCTATCATAGCGCGCATGGTTACGTAACCCTGCATGAATGGTTTCTGACCCACAACAACAAGCCCCAGGCCTGATTCTACAGCTGCGAGGGATTCAGGGTTGATACCCACTGAAGCAATGATATACTCACCTTCATTGTCCTCTTTGATCTTAGCCATATTGTTCATATCATTTTCACAGAATCCAACATAAGCAATTGCACCAGGTTCCTTGGAAGTAATGATTTCTTGCCATTTTGCATAATTCTCAGCATTGTCAAAAGTCACATCATATGGTTGTGAAACCTCTACGCCAGGCGCTTTTTCAGCAAAGACACTTGCGAACCCAACATAGCGGTTAGAAATCACATCCAATCCGGGCAAACATAAACCAGTGACAATTTTGCCAGTAGCATCTGCTCCAATTTCCTCAATGATTGTGTCTGCGAGCGCCCGACCTAGATCGGATTCCTTTGGACCAGCAAAGATATACTGGAGGGAAGACGTTGAAGCCACATCGAATGTACTCACAGCAACCCCGCGATTTGTCGCTTCATCAATTGGCTTGATCCAGAACTCAGCAGGATACCCGACAGTAACAATTGCATCCGCTCCAGAATCAACTAAATCCTGAAATGCAGCGTATTGTGCTGTTGTATCAAACGCTACCGGACCAGCACCTTGAACTTCTCCGCCACATTCTTCTCCAGCAGCTATAGCACCATCAATTAGCTGCTGAGTATATGGGCCTTGCCAGTGGACAATAGCAGCTAGTTTTAAATCTGAACAATCGTACGATTGGGTAGCTTCAATAACCTCTTCTTCATTAACTTCTTCAACAGGTGCTGCTTCCTCAGCCATTTCTTCAACAACTGCTGGCTGGCAGGCAGTCACAACAAAGATAGTTATCAAGAGCAGCCCCGTTATTAATAATATTTTCCTTTTCATGATTTTCCTTTTCTTTTTTTGGTTTAC
>JAUSPC010000011.1 GCA_030655835.1 Pelolinea sp. | reverse complement strand
TTTACTTCATTTTGAAGGGATTCATTTGAAGGTTGTAACTCATAAGCGCGTCGCATGCTCTCAAGCGCTTTATCCAAATTTCCAAAACTCTCCGAGATAATACTAATGCCAATATGTGAGACGAAATCGTCCGGGTCAATTTCAAGGATTTTCTCAAAAACGGTGTTTGCATCATCAAATTCTTGTTTATCTAAAAAAGCTTTGCCTAGCAGTTGGTAGACAGATAGGTTTTTTGGAAACTCCTGCAACAAACATTTAGAACGTGAGATCGCTGCATCAGATTGTTGATTAAGAATTAAATCGTCAATAGTTCTGTAAAAAACACGCAGAGGAACCTTTTGCATGGTCTCCATGGTTATATTATTCTCCTAAATAATCCCTTAGCTTTCTTTTTATCGTTGGGTGCCTCAGCCTGCTGAGGGCTTGTGCTTCAATTTGCCGCACTCTTTCTCGGGTAACACCCATTTTCCTGCCAACTTCTTCTAATGTGTATGCTTGCCCATCTAATAGGCCATAGCGAAGTTGCAATATGCGAACTTCTCTTGGGGGCAAGGAATCCATAACAAGTTCAAGGTGTTCCTTTAGTAGATTATAGGTTGCAGTTTCATCTGGTGCTGGTATTTCATTGTCTTCAATGAAATCTCCAAGAACAGAATCATCTTCGTTATCAGTAGGAGTTTCAAGTGATAAAGGACGCCTTGAAACCTGGATCATATTTTCGACTTTTTTCGGCAGCACATCGAGCGCAATCGCCAATTCTTCAACTGTTGGGTCTCGGCCTAATTTTTGTGTTAATTGATGTTGCGTACGGAGTAATTTGTTGATCTGATCTCCCATGTGTACAGGTACACGAATTGTACGTCCTTGGTCAGCGATTGCACGCGTAACGGCTTGTCTTATCCACCATGTTGCATAAGTGCTGAATTTGTGTCCGCGACGATAATCGAACTTTTTTGTAGCTCGGATTAACCCAATATTTCCTTCTTGAATAAGATCTAGAAAAGGAACTCCGCGTCCCATATATTTCTTTGCTACACTGATCACAAGGCGTGAGTTTGCTGTAACTAAATGTTCTCTGGCAGACCATCCATCTTCAATAAGATTTCTGAGTTCTGTGCGTCTCTTTATGGTTACTTTCCCAATTGCTAATTCTTCTCTCGCCATTCTTCCGCGCTCTATACGCTGCGAAAGGTTTACTTCTTCTTCAGCGGTTAATAAGGGAACCCGACTGACTTCTTTGAGATAAAGACCAATCGTATCGTCTGTGTCAATATGTTTTAGATCATCTGACGGAATTTCCAAAGCATCATCTGCAATTTCTTTGACTTCGTCAGATGAGAGCTCATCTTCTGATGGTTCTGATGAAATATCATCATCCTCTAAAAAAGGAATACCGGACGACATTAAAGCAGCGAATGCCTCCTCGAGTTGGCTGACATCTTGCTCCGCTTCTGGGAAGAAGTGCAAAATATCATTAATGGTAATGTAGGCTTTTTGACGACCTAGTTCGATTAACTTTGAAATTGCAGAGTACTGAATATTTTCATCTTCATCAATTTCAATTAATTTTTTTCTATTCATTAATTAAGTGTTGACCTCATAGAATTTATGGTTAAAAAGGCAATCAGAGGTTGTCAATATTCAGAATACACTTTTTGTTAGGAAAAATCAATCACCGTATTCAGATAAATGTAACAAGGAACTTTCTGGAAAGTCAAATTTAACGCACAATTGTTGACTATACAGAAAATCCACATAAAAGTCAACCACAAAAATTATATTAATAAAATGTTAATAATCGTTCGAATTTATAATAAACGGGTCAAACGAATTGAAGATATCAGGAATCGGAGCGCATAGGGTTAGTGGAGTTTTGTCGGAGAGATTAAAAGTTATTGATTCAGCATGTAAAAACAAGCGGAGTTCTGGATTTACGTAAATTGGATCTTTATGCTTTAATAAACAATATAGATTATCGCCAATTATTGGATGCCCAAGCGCCGCTAAATGACAACGAATTTGGTGAGAATATCCACTATTTGGAAATATCTGTGCAACCGAAAAAATTTTGTTTTTGTTAACTACTTCAACTTTTGATATCGCCTGTTTTCCATTCAACAAATCAACAACTGTTCGATGTTGCCTATCTCCATTCATGCGGATTGGCAAATCAATCAATTTTTCTTCCCAGAAAGGGAAGCCGTGGATCAACGCAATGTATTTCTTTATAATTTTCCTTTTTTGAAATTGTAAATTTAGCTCTTTATGAACAGATCTGTTTTTTGCGAAAATGATCACTCCGCTAGTTAATTTGTCCAGGCGGTGAACGACCCAGATTGAACCATATATTGTTTGAAGTAAATCACGTAAATTAGGGAGGTCTTTTTTGTAACCATCTGGAATTGTTAATAAACCTTCTGGTTTATTTAACGCAACTATCATAGCATCTTCGTGTATGATATATTTTTTAAGGGTAGCAGGATCGAAAGAAGGGTTTTCCATAATAATGAGTAGATTTTGGAGGATAAATGTATATAGTTCAAGTATATGTGAAAGTAAAAGAAAAAGATATTCCGTTATTTATCAAGGAAACTATCGAAAATGCATCACAAAGTTTGAATGAAAACGGTGTGATCAGGTTTGATGTGCAGCAGAGTCTTGAATATCCGCAACAATTTTTGCTTACAGAAATATATGTTGACTCAGGAGCGCCATTAGAACACAAAAAAACGACTCACTATAAAAAATGGAAAAATGCTGTTGAGAAAATGATGGAAGAACCAAGAAATAGTGTGAAATATCGAAATATTTTTCCAGAAAATTGAACCAGATTAGAAATTATTTATTAGGTGGCTTCATGAAATTCAATTTCACTACAGCAAACAGGATTATTTTTGGAGAGGGAACGATTTCTTCGCTAAAAGAAATAGTCGAGTGTTATGGTAAAAAAGTACTGATCATAAAAGGTAAAGAGAAACCAGATCCTGCTTATTTCTTCTCAATTTGTAAAGAGTCAAACCTTGAATGGGTTGAGTTTATCGTCTTTAACGAACCAAATATCGAAACAATTAATCGCGCTGTTGAAGTTGGTCGGAAAGAAAATTGTGAATTTGTGATTGGTTTTGGGGGCGGATCAGTCATTGATACAGGAAAAGCTGTTGCTGCTTTACTAAATAACGAAGGATCTTTATTGGATTATTTAGAAGTAGTTGGCAAAGGAAATCCATTGAAAAACCGCTCAAAACCATATATTGCCATCCCAACCACAGCTGGAACTGGAAGTGAGGTGACAACGAACGCAGTTATCGCAGTCGAGGAGAAGAAAGTCAAAGTAAGTATGAGAAATGCATTCTTACTTCCAGATGTTGCGATTGTCGATCCTGAATTAACATATGAAGTGCCAAAAAACATAACCGCTTCAACGGGAATGGATGCTCTCACGCAAGTTTTGGAGCCATATGTATCAAGAAATCATAATCAGATGGTTGACCTGTTTTGCCGAGAAGGAATCCCAATTGGTTCCTCTTACCTGCTGCGAGCTTGGAAGGACGGAAGTGATTCTGAAGCGAGAAGAAAAATGGCCTGGGTTAGTTTGCTTGGTGGATTGGCGTTAGCTAATGCAAAACTTGGCGCGGTTCATGGATTTGCTGGTCCCATAGGTGGAATGTTTCATGTGCCACATGGTTCCGTGTGTGCTGCCTTACTTCCATCTGTTTTTTTTGTAAATGTAAAAGCATTATCGAATCGGGGAAATAATATGGAAATCATCTCACGGTATTCTGACATAGCAAAATGGATAACAGGTAATGAGGATGCAAATATAAGTGAAGGGGTTGAATGGTTAAAAGATCTTGCAAAAAAAATAAATATTCCCAGATTATCGGAGTTAGGTATAAAGAAGACAGATTTTCCGGCAATAATTGAAAAGTCAAAGAATTCAAGCAGCATGAAAGGGAACCCCATTCTGCTCACAGATAATGAATTGGAAGAGATCCTTGAATTATCTTATTGATATGTAATGAACCCCAAAAACTGGACACAAAAATGGGGTTTTTTATTTAATCTCAGCAAGCATATTCTGCCTATTCCAATTGTACTCAAATTCGACCGGGGTAAGATAACCTAACGATGAATGGATGCGTTTATGCATATA
>JAUSPC010000005.1 GCA_030655835.1 Pelolinea sp. | reverse complement strand
AATATGTTCTTCATGCTCTTGTTCCTGCTCATTTATATCCAACAGCATATTGATATCTGGCAGAATGCGGCTGATCAGCTTACTTTCGTTTATTTTTTCCCGCACAGCCAAACGCACTCTTTTTTCCACCTGATCAGCAGCCTCCCCGACCACTTGAAAAGCGATTGGAATGGTTATCTCTGTTTTATATAGGTCCGCAATGTCATATACAAAAGAAAGCTGCCTTCCCTGATGGATAAAACCAAGGGCAGGGGAATAACCCGCAGAAACTATGATTGTATTACAGATGGCATTTAAGATCGCATTGGCAGTTGAAATGGCACGGTTGATGGGGCTACCACCCCAGCTTTGGAAGTTATACTGCCGTCCTTCCCACTTTACTCCAGTTTCTTTGCTCCAGGCAGCATATACTTTACGCATACGCACGCCTTCGTGCCCACGGATCTGGGGGAGAGATAAATTTTCATCAAGGTCATCATTGAACCGCATACGGTACATCGCCACAACCACCTTCTTCCGTTTTCTTGGGTCACTGACCAGCTCTGCCTGTCTTACGACCTTATATGCTTTGTAGGTCTCTCCCATCCCCTGGGCGTAAAAACGCGTCATATCCTCACCTACCCAAACAACCATGCATCCATTCTTTGCCAGTATATTAATGGCTGAGTGGCTGATGCTAGTTCCGGGGCCCAACATTAATACCGAAAGCGAAGAAACCGGTATCGGTATTCTGCCCTCTTCATCGAGCGCTTCGATCGTGTTTTGCTTACGGCGGATGACCATTTTTTCCAAGTATAAAAAGCTGATGCTGTCGCTTAAACGCGGCAGGATCTGTAAATTTCGCATTTTTTTCTCCTATTCAATTATTAAAGTTCTGCATCTCATTGGGTGGTATCTTTTATTTTGCCAGGGAAACCAGGCCGCAGCCCAGCCCTTTAGCCGGACCAATACCCTGCATGAAACACTCGAGGAACTTTTCCCCATCCTCGACCGTCAACTGCCCATCCACATCAACCATATTCAATGTAGCGCGAAAGTTTTCGTTCTCTCTTTTAATTAGAAAATTCCGATATGGAGCATCCCTGACAACCAACCGTTCACCCATTAAAGAGAATCCCCCGTTTTTCGCTTTTCGGTTCAGCCATTCAATGCGGTCCTGTTCAGAAAAGAGGCTAATGCGTTGGCTTTTTCCGCTGTTTTTATAGACAACACGTTTACTTATCGTAACGCGCATTCGGAAGCGGAACAAATCCCCGTTCTTGAATTTCAACGTTTTTAATGATCGCGACATGGGTTCTTGCGCAAAATAATCATTGTGCAGTTTTTCAACTTTTTCCCAATTTGGTTCTTCCATTGATTGGACAAGAACAACCGCATTCTCCCCAGAGATCGCGTACTCAATGCGAAACAAAACGCGTTCATCTTCTGAAAGCGGTGTTGGAAACGAGCGCATAATGGTACGGTGCATGTTGTACGGGTTTCCGAGATCCGCACGTGCCTGCGCGCAGTTCTTATTCAGGAGCAGCTTGGACAGATACATGTTCAACCTCCCTTAACACACCATCAGGCGCGGCAATATATTGAACGCTTAAATACCTGCTGGTAAATTTTCTTTCTAAAAAAGAAACCGGCACATCTTTTTTTAATACAGATCCCTCGCTATCTTCAATAACCAGACGTAGTTTTTCTTCGGATGTTATTGCAAGAAGAGGAAAGGTTCTTAATACATCCAACAATGGTTTTTCCTGTAATCCATCTGAAAGCCAGATCGGCAGCGAGGGTGGAAATGCTTTACGGCCAAGGTATAGGGACCATTTTGGGTTTTGAAGCGCGGTTTGCATTTTTTCTAATAATTTCCTATCACCTTCAAGACCGACCAGGAAAACTGCATCAGAAAGGTAATAGCGATTGGAAGGCTCGCTTGCCTTGAGACCTTTGCCAGACGCCTTATAAATATTCTGAGCGATATGGTAATCCTTAAAAAGTTTTCCTTCTCGATCCACTCTAACCCCCATTTTCAGGGATGTATATTCATCGAGGGGAGCATCCCTAGTTAAACCCAAAGCAGCGCAAACCAACCCGATCACGCCACTTTTTGTGGGCTCCCGGCATGTATCGCGCACACTGAAATGGCTTGATATCCCCCAGGACTGCATCGGTGCCTGAAGCCGTAATAGAAGTGTCGCCATCCCTACTCCTTTGGCAGTGCGTTCAGTACTTCAGCCACCCAGTTTTCAACATTATCTGCCTCTGAACCGCCAAGGATTTCTAATGGAAAACCCTGTTCAAGAGCAAGTACTGCCACCAGCTGATCGCCTCCATAAACACGCTTCAGGTTACCCCAGTATTTATCGAGGGCAGTAATTGAGTTCTCGGTTAGACTGTGGTGGGAGTCCGCTTTAACAGGCTTCTCAAAAGCGTTCGCAAGCGACCAGCATGTTCCATCTGCGCGGACAACCGCCATCACGAAGCTTGGTGCGTTTTGAGCGGCAAAACTGTTTTGTTTTCCTGTCGGCACCGCTTGAATGGAAGAACGCAGGAAACCTTCAACCGTCTTTGCTGCCAGTGCGCTATCTCCACCGAGGTTATCCTTTAACTGCTCCCAATCTATGCACGCATAGCGGTAAAAACAAGCACTGTTGAAGCCAGTAACCCCCATCATGCCCGCGCCGCTATCTTCCTCATCCAGCAGGTCATCCACAGCGGTGAAAAAATCAACTTCCATACTGACTCGATGAGTAGAAATGGCATGTGCTACCTGGCATGCCGCATCCAAACTCAATTTTGGGTCATCAGCCAACATGCGCCCAAACAAAGCAATATCCGGAGCACTGCTGCGATTTTCGAATGCCTTTTTGTATTGTTTTGCAAGTTCTTCATACTGCTTATCGTCTAAATTTTCCCAATTCGCCAAGAGCGCAGCAGCGATATGGTTTTTTTCTTCCTCGCTGATATAGAACAGAACCTTGCTTCTTCCCTCCTTGCCTTTGTCCATGCCACCAAGCAGCGCACCCACAAAAGCAGACGATCTTTCCTGAGCTTCTTCTGCTGCCTTCCCTTTTCCAATCAGTTTTTTCTTGATCTCTGCAGCCAGCCAGCGCGTCCTTTCACCAGTTGGGACTTGAGTAATTTTGGTAAAAACAGGTTCCAGCCGAATGGCCCGTTTAATACACTGCGAAGAAATGCGTGCACGGCGTGCTCCACCAAACTCACAATCTTTCGGGTTGTTGGTATCATCCCGGTTGAGGTTCGAAGGTGCGAAATTCTGGATCATATGGTATTCAATAAACATATTTTTCTCCTCTTTTTCTTTATTCTTTTCCTGATTCATTTTGATCTGGTAAATATCCCCAAAAAGCATTTGCCCATTTGCGCTGGACAAAACGGTCTTCGTGCCCCCAGTATCTAAGGTCGAAGAATAATTGGTGCCAATTGACCGGTGTACCTTTTGATCTCAAAAAGCTGACCGTCTGGCGCAGTTCATTGGCCAAATCTTCCCAATGCAAACCAAGCAGGCGGGTAAATCTGCGTTCCACCGCTGTCGTAATTTTCTCGCCACTTGCCCGGCGCATGTGGTCGCCCATGTTGCCCTGCTCCTGCGACAAAGGGTGAGATCCAAATAATGCTGCGATCAAGTAATGTCTTTGCTCCTCAAATGAGGAACAGTTTCTCGGAAGGCGGACTGCTACGACAGGATACATGGCAGCGCACGTACCCGGCGGCATGCCCAAGCCCCTGCGCAATGCAGCCAACTTACCGCGCTCATCCTTTAATGCTTCCAGATATGTAATAAAATCGCTTTTTTTCTCCATTTCACCTCCTGGTTCAGTCTTCAAATACTTTATTCAATCCTGACCCCAACACACAGCCGCCTAAAGCGCCGGCTTTGAGCGCATTTGGGGAATTACCAATAAAATCGCGCGCGAACTCAAAAGCATGCCAAGCACTTCCACGTACGACATGCTGCCAATCACCCATCGCTTTAAAGTCTTTTTCAGAAAGATCGTTTAGCAGCTGATAAAAAGGCGTTTCAAGCTGTGACCAGTATTGGTACTCAGCAAAAATATGATCAATCAATTGCTGCTTATCCTTCTTATCTGCTTTCCTCCCCTCTTCACGATCAGCATCTGATGAGAGCACGATTTCAGCCATCCGGTTAACAGAGCCCCAGAGTTTATTTCTGACTTCCTCAGCCTGTGTTAAACAAGTTTTTAGTTGGGCTAGTAATCTATCATTTTCCAGATATTTTTTAGGAAAAGTAAATAATTCTTCAAGGTAGAAATTTACCTTTCCCTGGTCACTCGAAATCCCAATCGAGTTCATACGCACTGTGCTTTGGTTTAAACGGCATTCACTGAGCCACTTTACCACCGCAGGCGCTTCAGTGTCTGATGAGTTGATCTCCAGAATGGATGTGCTGTCACGCCATAATGCCTTTCCCTCCTGAAATTTCAAAGGCCTGAACGGAGCACCTCCTCCTGCCAGGCTTTCAACTTTTGAATACTGCATCATTGGGTTCTTTGTGTATGGTTCCCCGTTTACATCCAGTTTTAATCCATTATCTACCTGAATGCGGTTTACAAAAGCACCATCACCCTCCACGTGCATCAGGACTTTTCTACACTGCCAGGTGAGATAATCCAGATAGCCATCTGGTTTGGTCCGATCTGGGGTAAAAGCATTATATCTTTCCCAAGTAGGCATGTCTTCCTTTAGCACATGAAAAGGGTTGTGTTTGTTATAAAGGATCATGTTCATCATTAATGTTTCAAACAGATTTTTTCCGCGCGCAACAAAATTGATGCCGCGCGCCGAAGGCCCATCTTTAAAAGAACGAAAACCAAAAGCGAATGACTGCGCGTTAATCAATAATCTCGCCGCCTCCGCTGAAGAAAAGATAATCTCATCTTCTTCAGTATGGTGGTCAAAAAGCGTTGCATTGTTGCCGCTCGCTATGTGAAAAACTGCGAGATGAAAACTGTACCCATTGAGCGGGCGTATTTCCACACTGATATCCGTTGTCTGATAAAAAGGATATTTTTCGTCGAATAGATTGAAGCGATGATGCCATTCACTGAAATATGTTTTTAGTTTCTTCTCATCAAATCTATTTTCTTGCCATAACTTCTGCCAAACCGCCTGAGAAGCTGGTCCGAAATTGCGGTGTAAGATTGCCAGCAGAACCCGAAAAAGCGAGACCTTTTCCATTGGCAGATCGTGAACCAATGTTCTTGTTTCATGTGCTTTTGTAAGCAAATCAATCAAACTGTACTCAGTAGTTGATCCGTCAAGGCGCTGACATGGGATCCATTTCTCATCAATCAAATTAAAAGGATTGTTCATTTTTCCTCCACGTAGTTCAATCCGGTCTCTTTATCAAGTACCAATGAATGTTTTTCATCCATAATGTAAATACCATCTATAAACACAGCATAATAACAGCTGCGCAACGCCGCAATCTTTTCCCATGCGGTTGGCAGAACAACATTATCACGGAAATGGTTGATGACATCCCTATTGGACACATTCACAGTTGATCTAACAAGCAATTCGACCACATCTAAAGGCGATTGTTTTTCGAGAGAAACTTCGTGCATCCGGTCAATGGTAAGTAAGCGCTCGTTTTCTTGACAAAGACAAACAATTGAAATTGATGGGATCATCAACCGGGTGAGAGCCTGGAATGCCTGGTGCATCTCTGGGCTGTCTTCTTCAAGGTCCATGCGACCCATTTGTAAGATACGTTCATCTCCTGGTTGCGGGATCAGTTTATCGTAAGCGATCAGTTCCTCCCGGTCCATTTTTGCCTGACTTTCTATTGATAATTGTTCCAACATCATCTGTTGGTTCTGGGGAAAATTGGTTCTTAGCCTGGGATCATAAACTTGCTCGATCACTGCTCGTGTTTCGTCTGGGAGAATGAGATCATTCTTATCTCGAAGAATAAGGTATGTTGCCAATAAGATCTCTTTCTCATATATATAGATACTTTTGCCAAAGTCCAATTCTTCACCCTCTTCTGGCATACATATATGCAGGCGCGCGTTTGACAGTCCTTGAGGACGCCGTTGGCCTGTATGCCTATGTAACCGCCCTGCTCGTTGAATGATAAGGTCAACAGGAGCAAGATCGGTGATCATCACATCAAAATCAAGGTCAAGGCTTTGTTCAATCACCTGTGTTGCAACAATTATGGCTTTCTTTGGGCGGGTACCATCCTTCTTGAAAAATTCCAATACTCGACTTTCAATTGACTGCCGCCATATTCCGGGAAAGCGAGCGTGAAAGAGAATTAATGCTTCTTCCTCCTCCTGGTCATCAATCAAATTAGCATCTTTTATTGCCTGGAAAACCTGCTGCGCTCTATTGACTGTATTGACAATGACGGCTGCGCATCCACCAGCACTTAATTCTTCGGATAATAAATCAACAATGTCTTTAGCATTGCTCCCAATATAGTTCAACTGATAATGCTGCTTGGTAACGTCTGGGATTTTCTTTATGTGTACTTTTTTATCATCAGCAATCGTTAAACTTGGATAAAGACCGTATTGATCATCTTTGATCTGAAATTCAGAAAAGACATTTGTGATCTTCTTTTTTATTGAGATAGGCAGTGTTGCCGAGAGAATGATCACAGAACAGCCCAATAATTTTAACCATTCAAGCAATCGCAGAAAAAGCGTAGACATATAGGTGTCATAGGCGTGCACCTCATCGAAAATGATCACTTTGTGCGACAACCCAAAAAGCCTCAGGAAAAAGTGTTTCGTTTTTAATACACTGATCAATGATTGATCTACCGTGCCAACACCAAACGGAGCAAGCAAGGTCTTCTTTTTCGGAAGGAACCAGGAAAAAGCTACCACGTGTTGATCTTCGTTATTAATGTCCTGTCCAACTGCTTCAACCTTGATTGTCCGCACAAGGACATTCCACTTCGCCTGGCTGTGGGCAAGCTGTAAGTTGATCAAGTCCTGTGGATATCTGCTTTCTAGAAAGCTCGCAACGCGTTTAAACATCTGATTGCTGGTTGCCATGGTTGGCATCGCTACATACATGCCGCGAAGAGAATATTTTTGGATTTTCCGATCCGTAAGGTATAGTGCGGCTTCTGTTTTTCCCTGACCTGTTGGTACTTCAATAATAGCAAGAAATGGATGCTCAATTTCCTCTTCCAGTTTGATAACTTCCTCCTGAAGTGTATTGGGAATATATGGGTGGAACATATCGCTAAACGATACCACTCCCTCACCAGGTTTCCAGGAATTCCAGCCTGTTTGTTCTAATGCGCTGGCTGCCCTGCCTTCGGATATAGGGAAATAATCATTTAGTGAAAAATTTTCTTGACTAAAATACGGGAAGAGCTTTTCATCAGAAGCTAACCAATCGGCAGTAACTACCATTCCCGAAAGAATTAATAAAGCTGCCTGCTTTTCTTCGATGTCGCCAGAGAGGGAAATGTGCTTTGGAGGCGAAAATAATTGAAAGAGTGCATCAAAAAGATCGGCACGAATTTTTACCCATTGGCTGTCACCTAAATTAGCTTGACGGTGCGATGAATTGAGGTCGTGCGCAGAGTAAAAGAAACCATGGTGCCCGCCGAGAACACTGGCAATTAGATCGGCATCACTATCATTAAACAATTCCGTCGCAGCAAAAACCTCTTTCAGGCACCAGGCAGATAACAAGTCATGGGGTTGGGGTGAGTAATACGACCTCTTAGGAAATGAAAATCCTAATTGTTTTAGATCGTCATAAAGTTTGGGAACACAGGACTGAAAAGCGATACTTGCTTTGCCAATATCATGAAGTGCAATAATTAGTTGAAGGGTATTTTTTGTGTTGCAGGTATTCATACCGAGCAATTCTGAGAACCTGTTTTTTACGGGATTGGTTAATGCGAAATCCCAAATTGCCCCACATACATTTCCGCTATCGATCAAATGGCAAATTAGCGGATGGATAGTATTATTTTCTTGGTTATATTTTGCCCAAATTTTAGCAAATATCTGTTGTTTAGTAATCCCCATTTTAGTATTCATCCTAAAGCTAATTTAGCTGTTTATTTAAGTATATATGTTTTTTTATGGAGGAACAAGAGCGAAGAGAATGTATTTCTAGGAAAAACAACAAATCCCAGTTTGCGGAGGGCATGACTGCCGCTTTTGCAATCAGCCCGACTTGAAAGAACCAAACACCAACAATACCCCCTCCCCATCCCCGAGAAGAAAAGACCTAATAACTCTCCAGTGGAGAGTTATTAGCCCATTTCAAAAGGGAGATGAGCTGGGGGGAATGCAGGCGCTGGAGCTGTTTGAGGGCGTCCTCGCGCGCCGAAAGAGGAATTGCGGGGTTAATTCTGGCGACTGCCGCTTTGAGCTGGTCGAGCAGGAGGACATCTTCGAAGCGTGCGCGCTGGGGATGAGCGCCATCGGGGGCAAGATCGGGACCGTAGAGATAATGATAGCCGAGCGCTTCGAGGCGCTGAATGGCGAGCTCTTCGACCCCGCTTTCAGTGATCCTGGGCATTCTCGTCTCTCTTTGCAGTCAATTTCTTGACAGATTGATCAAAATCAGAGATAAAGCGCTGGTCCTGCACCTGGCGGAAGTTTTGGTATTCCCCTTCCGCTTTCAATTTGGCTTCAAGAGCGCTCACCTTACCCTGATCTACCAGAATGGGGTAATCGGATAATTCCAGAAATTGGTCTAAAAAGGAAGCCCAATCAGCCATGCGCATCAAGATATGCCGCTCAGCGCGGTTTTCTGCCAGGTCCAGGTAGGCAGAAACAATGCGGTTCAGTTCTCGGATATGCGCTTCGCTGAGGTAATTCTTGGCAACGGCGGTGTCGCTTTTGAGAATTTTGCCATCGGGCGCGTTTTTCCAGGTGGTGAGCCCCATGTGTGCTTTTTTGGCATCCGCATTGGTGTAAATGATCTCTGCTGCCGTTTTCCCTGTTATTGCCCAGTGCAGTTTGTTTTGCACCGCGGCGTAGAACTCTTGTGTGATTGGCGCTTGAGGGTCGTAGTCCGCACTGCACTGGGCATAGATATCGGTGATCTTCTGGTAAAAGCGGCGTTCACTGGAGCGGATCTCGCGGATGCGCTCGAGCAGTTCAGAGAAATAATCTTTGCCGAACACCTGCCCACCCTGCTTGAGGCGTTCATCGTCGAGGACAAATCCTTTGATGATGAATTCCTTCAGCGTTCTGGTGGCCCAGATGCGGAATTGGGTGGCCTGGCGCGAATTAACCCGGTAACCGACCGCAATGATGGCATCCAAATTATAGAATTCCATCTTCCGTTCGACTTCCCTTTCCCCTTCTGATTGAACTATTTCCAAAATGGAAACAGTTGCCGCCTTCGATAACTCAACACTTTTAAAAATATTCGCCAAGTGTTTGCTGATAGCGGGGATCTTAACACCGAACAGTTCCGCCATCGCTTTCTGTGTCAGCCAAACGGTTTCATCCTTAATGATGACTCCGACTTTAACCGCACCATCGCTGGTTGAATAGATAATAAAATCGCTTCGCTCACCGTTCAGTTCTTTACCATCCATCGTAATCCTCTTTAATATCGCACCCTGACCGCGCCGCTGATCAACCTGGGCAGCAAGGTATCGCGGAGGTTTTCGAGTGTTCTTACTTGATAAATATTTTTCTTAATCTTTTCGAATAAAGGAATAATTATCTTGTCAAATTCTTGCGTAATGTTCTTTGGTGGTTTGCAAACCTCAAGTGTCCGGAATGCAGACTTGCTAATTTCTTGAAATGTTGATCCATTCGCATAGCTCTTAACATAATCCATGTATTCCTTCAACCAAAGAAAAATAAAAAATTTAGAAAATCCCTTGTCATCAAGAATTGCAATATAACCTTGATTAATTGAAATCGGTATTTCAGAGAACGCTAAGTAGCCAACTGGAGCCCTAGATGACATCAACAAAGTGCCTTTTGGAAGCAATCCAGAGCTTATTTTGGCTAAACCAGCCTGAGTAATTTTTCTTTCGGTATCAAGTAAATATATACTGTCGTTACTCGATAAATCCCTCGGAGAAGTCCAGTTTATGTCCCCATCCCAAAAATCAGAATTTTTGGTACTTGGGGTTGAGCCACCTTTTGTTGTGAGAATATCTCCAATGATACCCATTTCCCAATCATCCTGCGCCCGTTCGATGAACCATTGACGGAAAAGGGTTTGGGCGAGGGCTTCGAGGGTTTCGTTTTGGCGGTGGAGGAGGTCAATCTTGTCATCGAGACTGGAAAGGAAAAAAACCAGTGTAAATTGTTCGTTTTCATTCATCGGAAATAAGAACGGTATTGAAAACAAATTTCCCTTATTGAGTTTTGGTTGTACAGCGCCTGTGATAAATGGATTGATATCTACGTTTCGAAGCAGATAATATAATAATTTTGTTTGCCATTCCTTCTCGCATTGGAGAATGTGCGCATGGTTACTCACCCAAAATTTTCCATCAACTAATTGAAGCATTGGTGATGTTCCATCACTTGTAACAGTTCCATCTTCTGCAATTAGTAAATGAAATCCTTCAAATTTATAATCATTTATATAATCAATAATTCCTGCAGCACCATAATAAGGAAATAATTTCCCTTGTTTCAATTTCACTCTTTGCATTTTTGATAGTGGTTCGCGCAAATTATTTTTAATATTACAAAACTTATTATCTACTAATTCACCTAACTGAACCTCCTTCCATTCATTCATCCAGCACTACTTTCTTTAAATTATCGAGAATCTGAGTATTCAGCTTGTTTTCTTCTTTAAATTGAGACAATAATTCTTTTTTTAATTTAGAAAACCTTTCTTCAAATTCAAAATCGTCCTCTTGATCGGGCAAGCCGACATAGCGGCCGGGTGTGAGGACGTAGTTCTTATTTTTGACCTCTTCAACACTGGCAGATTTGCAGAAGCCGGGGATGTCTTCGTAAGCGCCCTCTCCCTGCCCTCTCCCAGAGGGAGAGGGTTGGCTGCGCCAATTGTGGTAGGTGTCGGCAATTTTGGTGATGTCTTCTGGAGAAAATGTGCGCGTGCGGCGGTTGATGAGATGACCGATCTCGCAGGCATCAATGAAAAGGATCTCGTCGCGGCGATTGCGGAAATGGCCATTGGCTTTATCGCGGCTGAGGAACCAGAGCGAGGCGGGGATCTGAGTATTCAAGAAGAGTTTGGCGGGCAGGTTGACGATGCAATCGACCAGACGTGCTTCGACCAGCGCCTGACGGATATCGCCTTCCCCGGAGGTGTTGGTGGTGAGGGCGCCTTTGGAGAGGACAAAGCCAGCCTGACCAGTGGGGCTGAGATGGTAGAGGAAGTGCTGGATCCAGGCATAGTTGGCGTTACCCGTGGGCGGCTGGCCGTATTTCCAGCGGCCGTCCCCACGCAGAAGATCACCGCTCCAGTCGCTGTCGTTAAAGGGCGGATTGGCAAGCACGTAATCCGCTTTGAGGTCCTTGTGTTCATCATTGAGAAAGGAACCCTCATTGTTCCATTTGACCTGCGAGCTGTCAATGCCGCGGATGGCAAGGTTCATTTTCGCCAGGCGCCAGGTGGTCTGGTTGCTTTCCTGACCGAAGATGGAAATATCATTAAGTTGACCCTGACGCTCGGTGACAAAGCGCTCAGACTGGACAAACATACCGCCTGAGCCGCAGCAGGGGTCAAAGACGCGCCCTTTGAAGGGTTCAAGCATTTCAACGAGCAGTTGGACCACACAGCGGGGGGTATAGAATTGACCGCCCTTCTTGCCTTCCGCGAGGGCGAATTCACCCAGGAAATATTCAAAAACATGCCCAAGCACATCGGCACTGCGGTCTTTGGCGTCACCGAGAGCAATGTTGGACATGAGGTCAATGAGACCACCGAGACTGGTGGGGTCGAGGTTGCCGCGCGCAAAAACCATGGGCAGGACACCGCGCAGAGAGGGGTTATCCTTCTCGATGGCGTCCATGGCCTGATCAATATCCTTACCGATATCCGGCAGTTTGGCGCGCGTCTGCAGGTAAGACCAGCGGGCGGAGGGAGGCACAAAGAAGACATTTTCCGCGCGGTATTCATCGCGATCTTCCGGGTCGGCGCCTTCGTATTCGCCCCGACCGGCTTGAAGTTTGCTGTGCAGGTCTTCAAAGGCGTCAGAGATATAGCGTAAGAAGATCAACCCAAGTACGATGTGTTTATACTCGGCTGCGTCAATATTCTTGCGGAGTTTATCGGCCGCTTTGAAAAGTTGTGTCTCAAGGGGTTCGGTGTGGTTGTTTTCTGTTTTCTTTGGCATGTATGTTCCTTTTGTACCCCGGTATTTTTTACCCTGATTGAAGGGGGTTATCTTCTGTGCAACCCTATCTTATAGTATACAAAATAATTACGGGATTTTTGTGTTTATTGAAAAGGAGCCCGACGCGCCCTAAGGCACAACCCCGGCCCTTCCAAAGAAACTACCCTATCCCCGAGAAGAAAAGACCTAATAACTCTCCACTGGAGAGTTATTAGCCCCTTTCAAAAGGGAAGGGGGATTTGTGAAAAGTTGTTTTACCGGTATGCGAAGTGAATTTGGTATAATATGGTCTCTTGGCACGCAGCTCTGCTGGTTAGAGCGCACGGTTCACATGCGTGCGGTGTCCAATCGGGGCGTAGCGCAGACCGGTAGCGCGCACGGTTCGGGTCCGTGAGGTCGGCGGTTCAAATCCGCCCGCCCCGACAAAACGTTATTTAAAATTGACCCGATTTGTGACAATGCGCAATATCCTGAAGTGTTATTACGTATATATTTATATATATATATTGCACACAATTTACTTAATATGCTATTATTAGCATACATAGTGCGGAGAATTACATGATTTCCTTAACCCGTGATAAAAATGATTTACTCTTAACTGATCCAGTTGAAAAATTGCTTTACGATTTGATAGCTGCTGAGGGTAGTCCGATAAATATTCATACTTTGTTTACGAAAGCTGAAAATAAAAATATTTTAGCTGCTCATGAATTTAAATATGCTTTAACTCATTTATTATCGAATCAATTGTTAAAATTTGATTTTGATGGCAATCTCTCAATAACAGGTAATTGGAAATAATACCGATTATCGAGGGATTACGTGGCTATTGAATCTGATCGAAAATCCCGATATTATCAAAAAATAGTTGATTTAGATGACTATCGTTCACCGTATGAACACGACTATGATCGAATAATATACTCTTCATATTTAAGAAGATTGGCAAGTGTTACACAAATTTTCAATCCATCAGAGGGTGTGATATTTCATAACCGATTAACCCATACTATAAAAGTATCTCAAATCGCAAATAGAATTGCACAACGGATTTTAGCAAAGCCGGAAAATATAAAAGATTGCGAAAATGTTGGAGGTCTTGATAGAGACGTTGTTTGTGCAGCTGCTTTAGCTCACGATCTTGGTAACCCACCATTCGGACATGCAGCTGAATTTATCCTTGATAAGATAATAAAAGACGAAGAAAATATAGTAGATGGATTTGAAGGTAATGCACAATCTTTTAGAATTGTTACAACCCTTGCTTCACATGATGAAGATTATCCAGGATTAGATTTGACTCGAGCAACACTAAATTCAATACTTAAGTACCCATTTAAAAGAGATGATAAGGAACAACGAAAATTTGGATTTTATTCAACAGAGGCTCTGTACTTTGATTTTGCAAGAGAATTGACTCCTAACCGACCAAATAAGAAAAGTCTTGAAGCATCAATAATGGATATATCTGATGATATATCCTATGCAACTCATGATTTATTAGATCTGATAAGACAAGGATTGAATCCCTTTAAACAATTATTTGAGGAATCGAAAACATTAGAGTATTATGGAGAAGAAAAATTTAAGAATATACGTGGCATTTCAAATTTCTCTAGGATTTTTGAAATAATCGACACACTAGCAAAAAATGATTACCATGAAGAGTGGGCACCAAATTGGAAACGTGACCGTGCTTTAATAATTTCTAAAGTTACTTCATTTTTTAATAAATTTAATTTACTTATTCCAGATTCACCATATTCAGGTTTCAAAACAGAAAAAGTGCAACTAAAAGGATTGGAAGATAATTTTCTGACCAGATTTTTAGAAAACATAGAGATTAATTTCCATCCAAAAAAAGACGAACCAGTATTGTACCTAAATGATAAAGCTGCCGATGAATTAATTATCATAAAAGCAATTACAAAGAGTTATATCATTAATTCTTCTAGTTTAATTAAACAACAATGTGGCGAAAAAAGAATAATAGGTGAAATTTATTTTGCATTTAAGAAAGCAATTGATGACAAAGATCTACGGATAATCCTACCTGCAAGGATACGTGAGGATCTTATTATAAAAGATATAAAGGATTCAAATGACCCTCAAGCTATTAGGCTAATTGCAGATGCAATAAGTTCATTGACAGACGCTGAGGCATTTTCAACCTATTATGTATTAACAGGTATTCAACCCGGTTCAATCTTCGATCGAATTTCTCTTTAAAATTACATCTCTTATATCGTTATGGGATAACTTACTATAATACTTGAAAGTTGTTCCAGGGTCTTCATGCCCCATGTTTTGATTTCTGACCTCGAAAGAGGAAAAGTTCAAGTATCAGCAAGCGAATTATCGCAGATCGCTGAATATCTCAATACACCGATAAATTACTTTTATAGTAATGCTTTAGATGATGAGGAAATTCGGAAAGTAATTTTCACAATTCAAGAACAACCAAAAGAAGCTAGATTGAACTCTTTTACTTTGGTTAAATTATTTATTGAAATTCAATCATTATCAAAAAAGATTCTTGCTGATCCCGAAAAAGAATTTGAACCAGAAGAATTGGGGGAAATTGTTACAAAGATCCTTACTTTTCAAGCTCAATTTAAAGCCGTGACTTCAAAACTTGATTCGACCGTTGAAGGGTTAGTTCAGGTCTTGAATGATAATGGTATTTCCCTACCAAAATAATAATCAAAGTAATTAACCATTTGAGGAAAAGAATCGAATCTATCTGATAGCAATTTCAATGCGTTAAACTCACTCTTTAATCCCAACAAAGCCCGTTGATGTATTTATTG
The DNA here is from genome assembly GCA_030655835.1 of Pelolinea sp. Taxonomy (GTDB): domain Bacteria; phylum Chloroflexota; class Anaerolineae; order Anaerolineales; family Anaerolineaceae; genus Pelolinea. Next base: position 4,766 of record JAUSPC010000005.1, on the reverse strand, counting down.
TAATTGGTGGACACATCTGCTGATGAATGGGGTGCAAGAGGACGGCGGTTAATATCTCGATAAATAATATGTGATATTGTAACCTAACTGGAATCATGCTAATATCCGCTCGGTCATGAGTCCCTTTACTACAATATGAAAATCGTCGACATACAAGAGTAAAGCTACCTTCCGCAAGGGTCTCGTATCTTTTTTCAGGGCTTTCAAAAAGTCTTCCTTAGTGAAGACTTTTTTTTATTGGCTTTTGTCGGCTTTGGTCTAGTTGAAGCGTCTTTTTTGTGGTTCTTATTCTCTTGTTCTGGCATTTCTCAACTCCCAAAGTTCCAACTTTGAACCACCGCGATAGTTGATTTTTGCGGTAATATAAATATCAAATTCTTCATATCCTTCCTTTTGGGGATATACTTTGAAACCAAAAAGTAGTCCATAAAGACCAGGAACAAGCGCTTCCCTTTGATAAAGTGTTTTGAACTCCAACCGATTCTCCGTAGAATTAATAGCAAAAAGATTTACCTCTATTTTGTCTTTGCGTTTAATAGGCACAATTACATCATCAACTTTTGTCAATGGGCTCAAAATCGACGCCGCCATTGCATTCCAAGCGTTAAACATGCCATGCATGTTTAATTCAAGGAAGGTACGCCCCTCCCCAATTGGATTTACTTCATAGACGGTAATATTTGAGCAAGTTATATCAATCTTAGATTCCCTATTCTCAATTAAGACATATATTTTACTATCATCATATTCAACATGGGCGAACACCCTGTTTAGCGTTTTAGGTTTTGCCTTCTTGTCATCAAATTTAAATATTTGATGTGCTATTTTGGATTTAGTTAAAATTTCTTTTGATTCTTCTTTTGGGTTTTCTTTCAAAGTTTGAGTCCCAGATTTTAATTTTTGTTTTTCCTTGTTTGTTTCAATTATTGCTCGAACTATTATGTAGGCAAGTAATGCACTAACTACAATCGATGTAATAAGTGAAATTCTTTTGAAAATAAAAGAAAAAACAGTTTGTATAATTCCGGGGTGTGATAAAAGCCAATTATCAATCATAGCATTTACCCCACCAAAGAATCTGTCTAAGAAAAGTTCTTTGACAAGATACCAAGCAAGAGTGATAATGAGAATTATTTTGTTGCAAGTACTCGACCAAATATTTATGAAAAAACTGTGAGATTTCTTTCTTTCCATATTGGGATTTTCTCCATTCCCCTATTTTACCCAAACAGCACGTGACGTTAAGGGATACTCGCCTTGTCTTAAATCGCTATAGTTCATTTCACTAATTTTTACTTCCTGAATGGGTAGAGATATGGTCTGTGGTCATCTCTTTTAAAAATGATAGATCGAAAAATTTGGAGTTTTATCAAGATTGATTCCTTTTTCGATAGCTACATTGCAAAGTTTAAGGTAGTTGGAAGAGCGCAAACTTTTCATTCTTCTGAAACCACCAAATGATTTGGGAGTGAAGACTAGAAGTTTTTCACGAAGCATATCGTAATTATTTCTATCTAATACTTCTTGTTCAGATTCACAAACCCGTTTTTTATAATAAGCTCTTTGCTCAGGAGTTCGCTCGTCAACATATGGTCGATTGCACCAATTGATTAAATTACCTTTATATTCCCAACTAGGAATGGAAAGAGTAAAAAAGAACGGATAAAAAGAATTGAAGCAATATTCATGTTCTTTCAAATTTAGTTTAAGGTAAGGTGGTAAGATTTGAAAACGTTTATCTTTTCCAGATATACTGAATATTCTTCTTGTATATTTAGCACATTCAAAACAAACACATGAGTTATCGGTAGATTGGACTAAATCAATGTCAAGAGATTTACAATCTAGCAAAGTCTTTTCAAAAACAAGTGTCGTTAAATCTTTTTGAAACAACTTGTCAATTTTTGTTTGTTCATTTCTCGCATCTTCAAATCTTCCTGCCTCCTTTAGAAATTCAACCAATCTCATATAGTCTTTCTTGCCCCACAAGAAGTTTGAATGCGGAAATATTTCGTTTGATTTACAAAGGCAGGCAATGGCTAAATCCATTCTGCCGTTTCTTTTATGTTCAGTTGCTTTTCTTTGCAAAATATATTCAATGTTATTTACGGGAGACACAATTCCCTTGATGGGTTGATACACTGGTATGGCAATGGATTGTATACTTTCCAATGTGTCAAGATCATAAGATATCTTTTTTCTAAAAATCAAATCAGATATACCCATAGCGGATCACTTGTTTCATTGTTTCTCGTAAATCCAAACATCGGTATTATTCCTCATCCTTTATTTTCAATGCCCTTTTAAATTATACAAAATATTTCAAGAGATATTACTTATGACTATTCAATTACAAATAGCATAATTTTCCAAAATCCACGAGTTCGTAGGTAAAATACCAATCAAGTAATTTTAAACCACATTCCGCCAATTTTAAAGTTCAAGTCTTTGATATAAAAAGCATATGATTTTGTATACAAATTCGGATTATTTTGTAAGTCCGTGTACTTTACAGTATGCTTCGCAACACCCGAGGGTGTGCTCCGCGAAGGCCGGCGGTTTCCGTCTGGGGATTTCGCAAGCTCATTGATTCCCTCCACGATGCTCGCATGAGGCTCCCTCACTTCGGGAACCTGCGTTCTCCGCCCTCGCGAAGAATTTCGGCAAATCCGCCCGCCCCGACAGTTATATGTATGTTGTACCGTTGTACCCCTCATGATAGGGACTTGACGTCCCTTTCATTCGGAGTATCTCCGTTCTCTGCTCACGCAGAGAACTACGAAGGTCGGCGGTTTCCTTCGAAAAGAACTCAGGATGCTGCACAACAAACCCTCATCAGGGCGCTTCGCAGTCCGCCCGCCCCGACTTAAAACCGCTCTTGGGAGCGGTTTTTCTATTCCTAAGGATTGTAAACTCAGATTTATTTTTGTATGATGTATATATCGAAGTGTTGGAATAACCTTCTATAAAGGTCCACATAGACACCCTGCCCGCTTTCATCGATACCAACCTACCCCGACCGTTCTACTTACGTTATAAGGATAGGAATATGAAAACCAGATTATGTGTTTCAATTGTATTAGCCACCTTATTGTCAGGCGCTTTCCTCACCAACGCCTACGCGGATATCGCGCCTCCCTTACAGCCGCCAGGAGCCAACCCCGCTCCATTAGAATATGAAAACACAATGGTAGAGATGGGATATGAATTGGTGGAAATAAATGTTTTGGGAGCTTCAGATCTGTATTACCTGGATACTCCCACAGACACCGTCGACGCGATGGTGATTGCGACGTTCGTCATGTCTAATCGAGGTGAAACTGCAGAGACATTAAAAGTGCTTTTTCCGCTTAGTAATATGAACGGGTCAGGGGACGGGTGGAGATCCCAACCTGAAATCCAGAACCTATCCATCATTGTAGGTTCCCAACCAGCCGTCTGGGTGGAGATAACAAGCCCGCACCCCGGAAACCCTGGTAATCCGGATATCAAATGGGCGGAATTTGAGGTTGACTTTCCCATTGATGAGGTAGTTTGGATTGATATCAGCTATGATCTACAATCCACAGGTTATTTTCCGGAAGCCACCTTTTATTACATTTTAGAAACGGGTGGGGGCTGGTACGGTCCGATCGGGAGCGCGTATATCAATTTGACCCTTCCATATGAAGCAAGCGATGAAAATGTCCTGCAAGGAGATCATAATATGATGCCCTTTGAGTACAAGACATCACCGGATGGGATTTTTAAAGATAATACGGTGCATTGGGAATATAAAGATATTGAACCGACTGCTGAAGATAACCTGGTCGTGACGATCATCGTGCCTCACGTTTGGGAGCAGATATTATCTTTGAGGGATGAGATCGAGCAGGGGGAAGGATCAGCTTACGCAAAGATCACAAAACTATATGACGCGATCATTATGAATCGCTCGGTGCGCAGTGGAGCAGAGGGACTTGTCTTTAAAAACTACGAAACTTACCAGAAGGCGATCGAATTTGACCCTTCAAATGATGAGGTTTTGGCAAGGTTCGCTGATTTCAAACTTTTTCTGTATATGAACGATCGCGACTCACAGGAAACGCCCGCTGGATTGGAAGATATCCATGCGATGGCATCATTGGCGCTTGAGATGAACCCGCTCAATGATACCGCCTATCAGGTGATCAACTGGCTTGAAAAATCCCTCGATTTTACGCCTGCGGCGCCCTCAACGGCTGCTGAACAACCAACGGAAATTGGAAGCCAGGATACAGATGCGACCCCGGCGGATGACGCTGATCAAGGGGAGGATAAGCGGGGGGATCTCAGTCAGGATGAAAATGGCCAGAAAAACACCGCTGCTTATCTCCTGGGCGCAGGATTGCTCGCCGCCGTTGGCGTGATCATCGCGCTCGCCTATAAACTGGGTAAAAAGAACGCATCTTAACAATCCAGAGCGGGGTGGATGCGTGCAGGCAGTGAATTTGTGTGATGATATGCTGGTACGCTCGAAATGGAAGGGGTATGCGAGGGGTTAAGTACATCTATTTGTAATTTTATTTCTCAGTGAACAGACGGCCTGGCACACAATTGTCTCATTAAAGTGTTCATAACTATTTTTTATAAACATGGTTTTTTTTTCCAAAAATGTTGTATATTGAATAGATAAGATGAAGGATTAATGAGGGTGTTGAAAAAGTAAGCAAAAGTTGAAATCAAACCATCCATAACGAGGTTTTTAGGGTTATTGACGCTATTTCAATCTATTCTTTATGCTTATC
>JAUSPC010000003.1 GCA_030655835.1 Pelolinea sp. | reverse complement strand
CGGCTATGACCACAAATACGTTTACAGCCATATCGGCTATAACCTCAAGGTCACGGACATGCAGGCCGCCATCGGCTGCGCCCAGCTCCAGAAACTCGAGCAATTCATCGCCAGGCGCAAGGAGAATTTCCGGAAACTTACCCAGATCCTAAAGCCCTATGCAGACCGCCTCATCCTGCCCAGGGCCACGGAGAATTCCGACCCCTCCTGGTTCGGCTATGTGATCACCGTAAGAGAAGGCGCGGGATTCTCAAGAAACGACCTGACCACATTTCTGGAAACCAACCGCATCGAAACGCGAAACCTCTTCAGCGGCAATCTCCTGTGCCATCCCGCATATCTGAACATTCCCCACCGCATCTCCGGGGACTTGACGAACACGAATCTCATCATGAACAACACCTTTTTTATTGGTGTTTATCCAGGAATCGATGACAAGCGATTGAATCATATCCGGGCCGTGTTCGATCGCTTCATGGCCAGGGAGCGCGTATCGTAAATGGCCACCCCGCAGAAACTCCGCTGCCAAGTTAATAAAATCACCGATCACGGCGATCGCGTCTATACCGTTGATCTTGCACCCGAGCGGCCCGTGCCCCGTTTCAAGCCCGGCCAGTTCCTCCACCTGACGCTCGATGACTACGATCCCAGCGGTTTCTGGCCCGAATCCCGTGTATTCTCCATCGCCAGTTCACCTGCCCAACGGGATTATCTAAAGATCGCCTATTCCGTCAGGGGGCGCTACACCGCCCGCATGGAAAATGAACTCAACCCAGGCCGGATGGTCTGGGTAAAGCTACCCTACGGGGATTTCGTGATTCGGGATGCAAACAATGTGGCGCTTCTGGCCGGTGGTACGGGTATAACCGCGTTCATCGCTTTTATCGACGGACTTACCAATGAATTTCATAACAACACCTTCTTAGCCTATGGCGCCCGCAAACCGGAACTCCTGCTTTATCAAGACTTAATCGATGCCAAGGCGGGAACCAATAGCGATTTTCATGCTTTTTACTTCGTGGAGACTGACGATAAGAATAAAAGCGGCTCAACCAAAGAAACATCAGGAGAATTCTTCACGGGGTGTCTGTCCATTGAATCAATCTGGAACCGGTTGGAGAATCCCCAAGAAACAACCTATTACATAGCCGGCCCCCCCGCGATGATCCAAGCCATAACCGGAAACTTGCTGAAGAAAGATATTGCCCCTGAAATGATCAAAGTAGATGCTTGGGAGTGAACATGAAAAAAGATAATAAGAATATCCCCGTTGTGATTCTCTGCGGCGGCATGGGAACCCGCTTGCGGGAAGAAACAGAGTACAAACCCAAACCCATGGTAGAGATCGGCGGCAAACCGGTCTTGTGGCATATCATGAAACTTTATGCCCATTTCGGTTTCCGTAGGTTTATTTTGTGCTTGGGCTACAAAGGGAGCATCATCAAAGAATATTTCCTCAACTATGAGGCGATGAGTAATGATTTCACCATCAACTTGGGAAAGGGAAATCATCTGGCATACCAGAGCAACCATACCGAGCAGGATTTTAATGTAACCCTTGTGGATACAGGCTTGAAGACAATGACGGGAGGACGGATCAAACGCATTGAAAAGTTCATTGATACAGAAACGTTCATGGTGACTTACGGAGACGGCCTGGCAAATATTAACATCAATGATCTTGTTGCCTTTCATCAAGGACATGGTAAACTTGCGACCCTCACCGCAACGCGCCCCCCATCACGATATGGTATTCTCGAATTGACGGAAGAAAATCAGGTTAAACAGTTTCATGAGAAAGTGCAAACGGAATGGATCAACGGGGGCTTTTTAGTCTTCAATCGTCGTGTTTTTGATTACCTGGATACAGATTGCATTTTAGAGAGTGAGCCAATTGAAAAACTGGCTGCTGAGAAGCAACTGATGGCTTTTCGGCATGAGGGATTCTGGATAGGCATGGATACATACCGCGAGTATGAAATGCTGAATCAAATGTGGGATACAGGGAATGCATCATGGAAAGTTTGGTAATTTCTTCAAAAGTGCTGCGTGACGATAAAATTGAGTGAGATAGAATATCCAAGTAATTCGCTTGATCTGGCTCAACAGATCCGTATCCATGCGATCAAGATGGTGGCTCAATCGAATAGTTCCCATATCGGCAGTTCCTTATCAATGGCCGATATCTTGGCAGTTCTGTATATGGACGTATTGCGTGTTGACCCAAAGCAGCCAGACTGGCCGGAACGTGACCGTTTTATCCTCAGCAAGGGACATGCGGCGGCTGGTCTCTATGCTGTATTAGCCCTTCGCGGTTTTTTCCCGATGGCTTTGTTGAAACGGTTTTGTCAAGAAGGTTCGCTACTGCTGGGGCATGTGAGCCATCATGTCCCGGGCGTAGAATTATCAACCGGATCGTTAGGGCATGGGCTACCAGTGGGCTGTGGCATGGTCTTGGCTGACAAGAGAGAGGAAAAGTCACACCGTGTATTTGTTGTACTGAGTGATGGCGAGTGCGACGAAGGCTCCAACTGGGAAGCGGCGCTCTTTGCTGCGCACCACAAACTGGACAACCTGGTTGCTATTGTGGATGCTAACGAACTGCAAGGTTTTGGGCGGGTTGATGAGGTTCTGAAACTGGCGCCGCTTGCCGAGAAGTGGCGTGCTTTTCGCTGGGCTGTGCGCGAGGTTGATGGGCATGATCATCAGGCGTTAAAGACGCTGTTGAACCAGGCGCCGTTTGAGCCCGACCATCCCAGCCTTGTTCTGGCTCATACAATCAAGGGGAAAGGCGTTAGCTTCATGGAAGATCAGTTGGCGTGGCACTACAAGTCGCCCAATCCCGAACAACTATCGCAGGCACTGAAACAGTTGGGAGAGAAGCGTTGAGAAATGCTTTTTGCAACGTACTGATTGAGATGGCGCGCCAAGATGAGCGAGTTTGGCTCCTTACTGGCGACTTGGGTTTTTCTGTGTTGGAACCTTTTGCAAAAGAATTTCCCTCTCGCTTCGTTAATGCAGGTGTGGCTGAGCAGAATATGACAGGAGTCGCCACTGGTTTGTCTCTTTCAGGGAAAATCGTATTTACTTACTCAATTGCAAACTTTCCTACAATCCGGTGCCTTGAACAAATCCGAAACGATGTTTGTTACCACAAAGCAAACGTTAAGATCGTTGCAGTAGGCGGAGGGCTGTGCTATGGAACAGCGGGTTTTTCTCACCATGCTACGGAGGATCTTGCCATTATGCGAGCGCTACCGGGCATGGTGGTTGCCGCGCCATCAGATGCGTTAGAGGCGGCACAGATCACCCGACTCGCAATCACAACGCCAGGCCCTTTTTACATGGTACTAGGCAAGAATAACGAGCCGACAGTCCATGCTAATCCTCCAATGCTAAATCTTGGGGAGCCGCTATGTCTCAACAAAAACTTGGGAGAAATTGCTCTTGTTTCTACAGGAACTTTAGTATCTGAGGTATTACGAGCGGCAGAAATGCTCAAGTCGTCAGGTATTGAGGCACGAGTTCTAAGTATGCCCTTTATTAAACCCATTGATTGTGAGAAATTTCTACAATTTCTGGATGGTTGTCGTTTGGTTCTTGTTGTAGAGGAACATACAGCATTTGGTGGTCTGGGAAGTGCAATTGCGGAAATTTTAGCTGAAGCTTCGCTGGACATCAAATTTGTGCGAATTCATTTACCTGAGTTTATCAATTTTATCGGGAGCCAAAAGGAATTGAGGAAAATGCTGGGTTTAGATGCCCATTCGATAGCAAACCGTGCAATGACACTTTTAACAAAAAACTGAATGATAACTGACAGTAAGTTTCAAACACTTTTCGTAACCTGGATAAACATGGATACATACTGCAATCATGACGTACTGAACATAATGTGGGATGCATGCAATGTTTCCTGCAAGACACGGCGAGCATTTTGACTCATCCAATTGTCCAGGAAGATATCGAATTTGTCTTTAAGATAGTCGGAAACGATCTTAACCGCTTACAAGGCAAGCGAGTATTGATTACTGGCGGAACGGGTTTCATCGGCACGTGGCTCTTGGAAACGATTTTTTGGTTAAATAAAAATTGCAATCAACCTTGTAAAGTCCATGTTCCAACCCGAAACCCTGAGGCATTTGCCCGTAAGGCGCCCCATCTGGCCTCAAATCCAGGAATCGTCTTGTTGTCAGGAGACATCGCCGATTTTCAGTATCCAGATGATGAATGTAACTTTATAATTCATGCAGCGGCCCCCGCGGAACCAAGGGCTTTAATTCATGATTCTCTTGGCGTGGCAGAAACCATAGTCAGGGGAACGCGCCGAGTATTAGAACTGGCTACACAAAAAAATGTTGAAGGGTTTTTATTTGTCAGTTCCGGGGCGGTATATGGGGTGCAACCGCCTGATTTGGAGAGAATCCCTGAAGATTATCTTGGCGCCCCGGATGTTACGAATATCCGGTCAGCGTATGGCGAAGCCAAACGATATGCAGAAATGCTTTGTGTCCTATATCATGAAAGGTATGGTCTTCCTATCCATATAGCGCGCCCTTTTACTTTCGTTGGTCCTTACCAAGACCTGAATGCCGGATTTGCAATAACAGATTTTATACGTGATGGCCTGCAAGGAGGTCCTTTAACGATCCAGGGCGACGGGACAACGGTGCGATCATATTGCTACGCGGCAGATATGACGGCAATGTTATGGAAAATCTTGCTTCAAAGTCCTGTTGGGCGGGTTTATAATGTGGGGTCGGATGAATCAATTTCAATTTTAGAATTGGCCAATAAGGTTATTTCGTTTCTGGATACTTCAGTAGAAGTAAAAGTTATGTCGAAACCCAATATAAAATCTATGCTGGCGCGCTATGTGCCCGATATCAATCGTGGACGATCAGAACTATGTATAAAAATCCATACGGATATTGACAAAGCCATTCAACGCACACTGTCATGGATGAAATAGAGTTAATTATAATCGGGCGCTTTGAAAACGTATGTCCATAAAGTCCATTAATAGCCAGTTACCCAAAGTCACGATTTGTGTTCCCGTTCGTAATGGTGCACGTACCATACAGAGAACTTTAGATTCTCTTCTGAATCAGGATTATCCAAATTATGAAATTATTGTGTCTGATAATTGCTCAGATGACGATACTGCAAAGATTGTCAGTCAATATGCTTCCAATGGAGTTAAATATTTTTTCAATCCGGTTTTAGAAAAATGGGGAGCAGAAAGCAACTGGAATCATATTTTAACTTTAGCCGAAGGGCCGTTCATTGCACTTTATCATGCGGATGATATTTATACCCCCACTATGGTAAGGAGACAAGTTGAATTTTTGCTTAAATATCCTGAAGCAAGTGCTGTGTTTGCGATGACACAGACGATCGATGAATACGATCGTCCAATAAAAAGGGGAAGCATAAAACTGCCTCAGGAGTTAAGAGGTAAAGAGATATTTCATTATGCGGAATTTTTAAATTATACGCTAAAATATACTACCTTTGTGGTTGTACCAACCATTATGTCAAAGCGAGAAATCATTGACCGTGTTGGAGTATTTGATTGGGAGAAATATGGAACTGCCTCAGATATTGATTTGTATTTAAGAATGGCTAAACATGGCCCTATTGGTGTAATTGATGAACCACTTCACAAATACCGCATCAGTGATCAACAGGGAAGTGCACAAATTTTTCATCAGAGAACATTTCTTGCTCATTT
>JAUSPC010000217.1 GCA_030655835.1 Pelolinea sp. | reverse complement strand
AATATTAGATCGTTGTCCGATGTATTTGGGATAAATGTGATAGACCTGAATAACTCTAGGCAAATAGTCGGCAATAATGTCGCAGGTTATAAAGTGGCTATTTGCCAACGAGACATCATGATATATTTTGCACTGATGCTCTTTGCTACGATATTTCATATTTCAAAAAAAAGAATAAAGAAGATCCATTTTTTGTTATGGATTCTTTTTGCGATCACCCCAATAGCTGTTGATGGAATCTGGCAATTATTTTCAACTATTAATATGTTGAATATTCCAGCACATGAAAGTACACCGCTAATCAGATCAATCACCGGAGCTATGTTTGGCTATTTTTCAGGATGGTATTTGTTGCCTGCTATTCAGGACACGTTTAATGATGCAAATGAAGGTAATTTGACAAGTATATAATTTTTTTATTAGAATAATGCCTATACATATAAAAGATAATATTTCCTATTATTCATTCCCAATATTTGAGGAATATAACCTGATACATGGGGTATTTATGAGAAGAGGTGGATGCAGCTTGGAACCATGGGATAGTTTAAATTTAGCTACATCTGTTGGAGATTCAAGGGCAGCAGTAATTGAAAATAGACGAAGAATAACAGAAATCTTAAAACTAGAAGATAATAGTATATATGACGTCTGGCAGGTACATAGCAATAGAGTTATTTCAACAGATCAACCAAGGGGACTAGATATACCACATTTGAAAGCAGATGCGATCATAACAGGAAACCCCGATGTTACACTATTAATGCTTTTCGCAGATTGTGTACCGATAATGTTTTATGACCCTGAAAAAGACGTAGCAGCAATCGCACATGCGGGTTGGCAGGGCACGGTAAATGGTGTTGTGATCGAAACAGTGAAAAAATTGCAAACCATATTTGGAACAGATCCAAAGAATTTGATCGTTTGTATTGGCCCATCGATACGCGTGGATCATTATGAGGTGGGTCAAGATGTAGAGAAAGAAATTAAAAACTCCTTTATTGAAACAGAAGAGATAATAATAAAACAAGACGGAAAAATATTTTTAGATCTGCAAAATGCAAACAGATTCTTATTGAAACAATATGGGGTGAAAAATATATTTATTTCAAAAATTTGTACAGCTTGCAACGCGCAAGATTGGTTTTCTCACCGAGCAGAAAACGGTAAAACAGGCCGTTTTGCTGTAGTCATGACAGTTCATAAAAGGAAAGACAATGAGTACGAAAATTGATGTCAAGATCATAACAAACTCACGCCATGACGAGATCTGCGGTTTATTGGGTGGAGAGGTACTAAAGATTAAAATAAAAGCCAAACCAGTTGATGGCAAGGCAAATGAATATTTGATTAAATTCCTGAGCAATAAATTATCTATTGCTCAAAACGACATAACAATTGTAAGGGGATTTTCATCCGCGAAAAAAACTTTGGAAATCTCGAATCTAAAATTCGATGATATTTTGAAAATATTAGAAATTAATCAGGATGAGCCGTAAATAATTCTTCCACAGCTTGGGCAGACAAATAGTGTTGTAGCGGACCTGGCTTCCTGCCTTTGACTGGCGGTTAATCCAGCTCCGCATGCACCGCAGGTATCATCCTGTAATTTTGCAACTGCTAGACCTTTCTTATTTTTCCTAAGTCTCCCGTATTGTTCTTGTGTACTTTTATCAATCTCAGTTATTGTTGATTGTCTTTTTGAAATTATCACCTGAATTTTTTCACTTAATGAGATTTTTTCCCCCATTAATAGTGCGTTTTGGGTAGCGAAATCCGATTTTGCCTTTATAAATTCTTCTGTACATTTTTCAAGAAGTTTTTCAGATTGATCTAGTTGAATTAGCTTTTCAAGTAATGCGTCATCTAATTTTTGGATGGATTTAATAAGGGAGGAAATTTCAAGTTGAAGATCTTCTAATTCTTTGGGGTTTTTTACAGATCCACCATATAAACTTGCTTCGCTTTGAGAAATTTTTATCTTTTTATTTTGAACTTCGTCATTTATTTTATTGAAATCATTGGTATTTGAAATAAATTGTTTTTTGGCTTTTTCTAAATTGTCTTGCGAATTAATGACTTTTACATTATTTTCAAGTAATGCATCAATATCACCAATCCTCTTTTTTGCGCTATCAAGATTTGTGTCTATTTCCTGGAGTTGATAAAGCTGAAAGCCAATGTTCATAATATTTTTTTTAAAATAAATTTAGTGAGTATTATATCGGAAATAAATATTTTATATAATAAAATCTCTTTATAAAAAAGATCCAAAGGCGATATAGTTAATAAAATTAATCTTTAAATATTGAAAACAGGATTTGGTATTTATATTAAGCAATCTTATAATCAATAAAACACGATTAGGAGTGATAAAAGTGACTGATATAAAAAATAAAAAAATACTTGTTGTAGATGATGAAGAACGCATGGTGAGGTTTATAAGACTAAATCTTGAACATGATGGTTTTCAAGTAATCGAAGCAATTAAGGGACACGAAGCCTTAGATAAAATGCGAACAGGTATGCCTGATCTAATCCTGCTAGACGTTATGCTTCCTGATCTGGATGGATTTGAAGTATTAAAAATGGTCAGAGAGATTAGCAGTATACCGATAATTATGCTCACTGCAAAAGGGGAGGAAGATGATCGTGTAAAAGGTTTGGAATTAGGAGCTGATGATTATGTGACAAAACCTTTTAGTCCCAGAGAATTAGTGAGTAGAGTGAAAGCGGTACTTCGTCGAGTTGAGGCCGAAACAAATGAACAAGGCGATATTATTCAAGTGGATGATCGGTTAAAAATAGATTTCAATCGTAGAGAGATTTGGGTTGATGAAGAATTGGTAAAACTACGCCCAACAGAATACCGACTGCTTTATCACCTTGTTCAAAATGCTGGTTGGGTCTTGACTTATGACCAAATACTTTCAAGAGTTTGGGGGTATGAATATCGAGACGAACCACATTATGTTCGTCTTTATATAAATTACCTCAGGCAAAAGCTCGAAAAAGATCCTTCAATACCAAAATATATTCTCACAGAACGCGGAGTAGGTTACAGGTTTGTCGATTACCAAAGGGAAAAATAATTGTTTTGAAAAAATTGATTAGTGAATTCGATAAATAATAAAATTTTTATTAATAATCTTACCTAATAGATATAATACGATAAAATTTTATTAATCAATTTGGCAATTGTATTTTTATAAATATTATTAGGAGAATAAGAATGAATGAACCTATTCATGTAAATGACGATGCGTTTGAAAAATCAGTACTCCAATCAGATGTTCCAGTGATTGTGGACTTTTGGGCGCCTTGGTGTGGACCTTGTAAGATGGTTGCACCGGTCTTAGATAAAATTGCAAAGGAATATGAAAATAAACTCGTTGTAGCAAAAGTAAACACTGATGAAAACCAGGAATGGGCGGGCCGGTATGGTGTGCAAGGGATCCCGACGATGTTGTTTGTTGCTGATGGTAAGATCCTACACCGACAAGTTGGTGCTGTTCCCGAAGGAATTTTACGAGATGCATTAGACCAATTTCTTCAAGTGGCTAACGAAGCAAAACCTGAATAATTTGCATAAAACAAGCGCCAGGGATATGATCTAGGCGCTTTTGTAATTAAACACGTTGTATCTTTGCTCCAAGGCGAGAAAGCTTTTCATCAATTCTTTCATACCCCCGGTCAATTTGACCCACATTTCGGATAGAAGAAGTTCCGTCGGCTGATAATGTTGCTAATAGGAGCGCCATTCCTGCCCGAATATCTGGCCCGTCCATATTTTCCCCATATAAGTGGTTAGGACCTTGAACGATACATCGGTGGGGATCGCATAAGACAATCTGTGCGCCCATTCCGACAAGTTTATCAGTGAAAAACATTCGGCTTGGATACATCCAATCATGAAAAAGTACTGTTCCTTTTGATTGTGTAGCGACAACGATTGCAATACTCATCAGATCTGTCGGGAATGAAGGCCAAGGCATAACGCTAATTTCAGGGATTGCATTTCCAAGATCAGGTTCAATTTCCATCCGTTGTTCTGCTGGAACAAAAATATCATCCTCGCCTTTTGTCTCCCAATCGACACCTAACCTATGAAAAACCAGGCGAACCATATCAAGGTATTTAT
>JAUSPC010000216.1 GCA_030655835.1 Pelolinea sp. | reverse complement strand
TAAGGGCTCAACAAGGGTGATCTCTAACACATACCCAATGATCGAGCCTGCTGCCGATCCTCGCGCTTCATACCAAATATTTTGTTCTTGCGCATATCTACACAGATCCCAAACTATCAGGAAATATTCATCAAATCCCATTTTATGAATAACTCCCAACTCATGCTCAAATCTTTCCAGTACTTCTGGGTCTTCAGCATGGGATCCGTATCTTTTTTCAAGACCTTGAAGACATAATTCCCGTAAATATGATTGGGCAGTTTGCCCTTCAGGCACTTCAAATAATGGCAGATGATACCCGTTTGGGTCTAAATTGACATTACATCGCTCGGCTATCTCCAGGGTATTGGTAATAGAGCTTGGAGCGAAGCTGAATAAATCAGACATTTCCTCTGGTGATCGCAAATAATATGTATCTCCATTCATACGCATTCTGTTCTTGTCGCTCAATAAAGCGCCAGTTTGTACAGCTAAAAGAATGTCCTGAAATCGGGCGTCTTGCCTATCAACATAATGGACATCATTGGTCGCTATGAATTTTGCATCATATCGTTTCCCAATTTCAATTAGATCCTTATTGACCTGCTCCAATTCGGGAATATCATGGCGTTGAAGCTCGAGGAAAAATCGGTCTTTACCAAATACATCAAAATACCAATCCAAAATCGGGATTGCCGTCTCGATCCCTCTCTGCATGAGGGCTGTAGGAACCTCCCCTTTCAAGCAAGCAGAAGAAGCGATTATCCCCTCAGAATGTTCTTTAAGGAATGGTTTATCTATACGGGGATGATAATAAAAACCGTCTAACTGACTGGCGCTCGCGATCTTCAAGAGGTTCTTGTAACCAGTCTGATTTTCGGCTAAAAGCAGAATATGGGAAGCATTTTTATCAAATTGAGCATCTTTTTCGGTCATACCACGCGGAGAGAGATATCCTTCTAATCCGATGATCGGTTTAACTCCGGCCGCTTTTGCAGCCCGATAAAACTCTATTACTCCAAACATTGTCCCATGGTCTGTAATAGCCACAGCAGGCATACCCATTTCTTTCGTCTGTTTTACAAGCTTCTTTATCTTGCTAAAACCATCTAATAAAGAATAATGTGTGTGAACATGTAAGTGGACAAAGGACATTAGGATTTAGACCATTTTCTTTAACTTCTTGAATGATTAACGCATTATAGCATGAGGGGTTAAAAAACGATTTACCTCATGCTTAAAGAAAATTGTTTTTTAAGTTTAAGGAATTATTTTCGCCTGCCTAATGATGCTAAATAGATCACAAAAAGATCTTTGCCATCTAAACCCATTGCTTGATCAGCAAGGTCATCATCAAACGCCGCAATCGCACATACACCGCAATTAATCGATTCAGCCAGCAAGTATAAGTTTTGGCAGACATGGCCTGCATCCAAATAAATATACCGGTAACCGCGCTGCGAATAGCGCCAAACAGTTCGCTGCGGCACGGCCACCCAAACAAATGTTACTGCGGAATTTTTCACATGCTGCTGCTTGAGACACGCTTCTGTTAGAGTCTGGTTGATGTTTTCTCGACCAGGAAGTCGGGCAATCTTGTGGTCAAGCGCCAAGTATCTATATAAACCTGGAGTTAATCCCACCACGTTATTTATCAATAGATAAGTCTCAAATGGATGTCTGGATCCTGCAGAGGGAACTGTTCTTTTTGTAAGTTGTTTTTCTGTTTGTGATTTTACGCCTTGTGTTCCCCAAAGTAAAAAAGAGAGTTCTTCCAATGTGAGAGGAACATCCGCGTATTTTCGCAAGCTTTCCCGTTTTTCAACCAAACCAGATAAATCAACTTTTCCTTCTCCAATATCCCGGCCTTTAGGTAGGTCAATTATTTCTGCTCCCTTCTCAAGAGGGATTTCTAAAGACGGTTTCGGTTCACCCTGTTCTTGAGGGGATGCTTCTAAGTTTTTATACTTTGTTGATTGGATAAATTCGTATCCAGCTTTCTTGTCCATGTCTACTCCTAACAGTAATGTATGTATTTTAGCTATTAATATAAGTATATGAGATTTTTAGAAAAATAATTTATTTCCGGGATTTTTCCCCGAAAATTCTTTTTTGTATCAAAGAAAACACCAACTCTACTTCATTCGTTCTGAGCACTATCAACAATAAACCATAAATTGCGCCGCCTAAAAGGATGGACAAGACAAGATATTGCCCTATTTTTCCTATGCCGATCAACCTTCCTAAGGTCAAGATCACTACCCCCATCCCCATGCTCGCAAGTATGGATTTAGTGAACGATTCAGTAATACGCTTCTCGTTCAAACCATTTAATTTTTTGCGCATCAACAAAAGTAATCCAACGCTTTCAACAGCAGTCGCTGTCGAATTGGCTAACGCCAAACCGCCGTGCGGCATCCATCCAATTTTTGAAAAGATCGCACTAAAAAAGAAGCTTAGGATCAGATTGCCCGTCATGGCACCAACACCAACAATGACAGGCGTTCTTGTATCATGGAGGGCGTAAAACGCGCGGCTGATTACTTCAACCAAACAATGCCCTACCAAACCAACTGAGTACCACAGCAGCGCCCAAGATACCAATCTCACAGAGTCGGTTGTGAAAGCACTTCCTCTATAAAGTATAGAAACAATCGGTTCTCGTAACAATATTAGTCCGATAGAAGCCGGGATGGATAGTAAAAGAACGGCCCGTAATGAGGCTGCTAATGAATTTCGCATTTCGCCGATCTGATTTTTTGCCACCTGGGCGGAGAATGTGGGTAATGCAGCAATCGCAATGGATTGAGCTATCACCGCCTGAGGCATGATCATCAAGGGGAATGCAAGACTGAGTGCAGTAATGGCGCCATCCTGCTGAAATGAAGCCAGAAATGTATTGAGCAAAAAATTAAGTTGAACAACTGCCACACCCAGCAAGCGCGGGGCCATCAACCGGAGAACTTCCCTGACTTCATCCACTTTTAGCCCGAGGTCGAATGAATAAAGGATTTCCGGAAGGGTAATTAATCTCGGGATCTGCACAGCCAAATGGAATAAAGCACCGATCACCACGCCCCAGGCCAGCCCAACAATTCCCATTTTTGGTTCAAGTAAAAAGATCCCGAAAATCCAACCGATCTGATACATTGCCGGTGCAATAGCTGGGAGCAAGAAATGTTGATGGGCATTTAATGCCGCCATTACAAGACCGCTTAATCCAAAGATCACCGAGGAGATCACTTGAATTCTCAATAATCGAGCGGTCAACAGCATTTCCGGGCCTGAAAAACCTGGGGCCAGAATATATTGGACAACCTGCTTGGAGAAGATCATTGTTAACAAACTTAGCATAGTCAGAACAATCGTGACTAAATTCATAACAGATGAAGCCAACTTCCATGCTTTCTTGGTCTCCTTTTTTGCCAACAATCCTGCAAACACCGGAATAAATGCGGATCCCAATGCCCCGCCTGCGACCAGATTAAAGAGTATCTCCGAAAACCTATTGGCTGCGAAGAATGCGTTGCTCTCAATGCCTGTGCCAAAATACCGGGCAGTCAAAGTCTTTGCCAATAAACCTACCAAATTACTGACAATAAAAGCCGCCATTACAGTTAATGCGCCGCGGGCAATTTCTTTTGTAGCAACCGATCCGTTTTTGGAGTTAATTTGCATACTGCCATTATACTTGCCAGCCAAGAATGCGCAAATAATTAATAAATCCTTTATTTTTATAAACTTGGATTCAACTCACAAGTGCAACAAAGCTGGTAGGAAAAAGGTAAGCCGATGTAAAATAAGGCTTTTCAGACCTATCAGAGTCAAAGGAGCACTTATGAATTACAAACAGCTTACCCTCGTACAAAGATACCAGATATATGCACTTTTGAAAACCAGGTGACGGTTGCAAAAGTTCTTAATGTTCACAGATCAACAATTAGCCGAGAATTGCGAAGGAATGAGGGTCAACGCGGATATCGACCTGCTCAAGCTCAAAGCATTGCGATAAAGCGGCAGTATAAACATAGGCCAAAGATTACTCGAGCAGATTGGGCAGTTGTAGAAGCAAAATTGAGAGAGGAATTGAGCCCAGAACAGGTATCCAATTGGGTAAAAGAGCACAATCACATTGAAATAAGCCATGAATGGATCTATCAGTATGTTTGGCATGACAAGAGATGCAAAGGCATGCTTTACAAACATCTGCGCCGCAAGAAAAAGTATCGAAAACGAAGCGGAAACCGTGATAATCGAGGTCAAATCCCCAATCGGATTGGTATTGAAGAACGTCCTGAGATAGTTGATAGACGAGAACGTATAGGTGACTGGGAAGCGGATACGATAATCGGAAAAGGTAGAAAGGGTGCTATTGTAACCCTGGTAGATCGCAAAAGCCGATTTCTGCGTATGGGTTTGGTTGCCAGGCGTACCAAAGATGCTGTTGCAGAGATGATCATATCCTTATTGGCTGACTTTCCAGTTCATACTATCACTTGTGATAATGGGAAAGAATTTGCTAGTCATGAAGAGATTGCCAAAGCTTATAGGAGCTAAGATTTATTTTGCGCACCCTTGTTCTTCCTGGGAGAGAGGGACCAACGAGAACACGAATGGACTCATACGCCAGTATTTTCCAAAAAGTATGTACTTTAGCAATCTGTCGACAGCAGACATTCAATTTGCTGAAAATCGATTGAATACAAGACCAGGAAGTGTTTGTCTTTCACATCGCCTGTGGTATTCTTAAATAATCACTGTTGCACTTGAGACTTGAATCTAAGTGAGAAAAAAAATGGCATTTATAATAGTAATAAACGGAGGTAACAATGTCAGATCATAATCAGAGAGAAGTATTAACCAGCACAAATGCGCCAAAAGCTGTAGGACCTTATTCATTAGGAATTCGGACAGGTTGTTTCCTGTTCTTATCTGGCCAATTAGGATTGGATCCAAAGACAGAAGATTTTGTAGAGGGCGGTGTTGAAGTGCAGACCAGACAAGCTTTATTGAATATTAAAAATATTCTTCAAGACGCGGGGAGCGGGCTTTCTGATGTGGTTAAGACAAGTGTTTTTCTAAGTGATATTGAAGATTTTACAAAAATGAATGCGGTTTACGCGGAATTTTTTAATGAGGATCCGCCAGCCCGTTCAACTATGGCGGTTGGTGCCTTGCCAAAATTGGGGTTAGTAGAGATCGAAGTGATCGCGAAGGTTTCATAAACTATTCATGGAAGAAACGATGATCTAAGTGGATCTGGAGTATTTGGTAAATGATCTACTTATGATCGCAAAATTAGATTCGGGAACCGTCAATTTTAAGAAGACTAGCATTAATATAAACCACCTAGTCGAAAATTAGCTTGAAGATTTAAATTCCGAATAGAAGAAAAATCTGTAAGAATAAAGATAATTGGAGATAAGCAAATCACCATTTATGCTGATGGTGAACGAATTGCTCAAGTCATTAATAACTATATTGAAAATGTGATCAAATATACCGAAAGTGGTGGCTGGATCGAGATCTCAATTGAAGGAAAAAAGAGACATGCGATAATATCCATTAAGGACTCTGGTGTGGGTATCCCTGATGAAGATTTTGGTCGTGTGTCTGATTGTTTTTATCAGATTGACAAATCCAGAAAAGGAGGAAGTGATAAAGGAGTTGGATTGGGTTTATCCATTGCCCACCAGATCATATTAACACCTGATGGAGAATTAACTGCAAATAGTGAAATGGATAAGGAAAGTTGTTTTGTGGTAAAAATACCTTTGAGGCATGAAAAATCAAAATAAAGAATTACCTTTCGTATCCATCATCGTTCCTTGTTATAACGAGGAAAAAACAATTGGACTTCTTTTAGAGGCGATTAACCAGCAACAATACCCGCTTGAGAAAATTGAAGTGGTGATTGCGGACGCATATTCACAAGATGGTACAAAAGAAAAAATCTTAGAATTCTCCAGGAAAAATACTTCCCCTTTGGTTTTATTGGTGGACAATCCCCCGCAGACGATACCTTCAGGTGTAAATATTGCAGCCAAGAAGGCTAGTGGGGAAATCCTTATTAGATTGGATGCTCATTCTGAGCCAAATCCTGAATATGTAAATACGAGTGTTGAACTGTTAATGAACAAAGTGGCAGACAACGTTGGTGGGATTTGGGATATTCAGCCGGGGGAATCTACTTGCATTGCAAAAGCGATCGCGAGATCAGCAGCACATCGGTTAGGTGTGGGTGATGCAAAATATCGTGTTTCAAAGGTAGCGCAGTATGTGGATACTGTCCCTTTCGGCGCTTTCTTTAAAAACACATTTGAGAAGATTGGTTGTTTTGATGAAACATTGCTTGCAAATGAAGATTATGAATTTAATGCTCGATTGAAAGAGCATGGCGGAAAAATCTGGTTGGATCCGCGCATTAGATCAAAATACTATGCTCGAAAAACATTAAAAGATCTCTCTAAACAATATTGGCGGTATGGGTTCTGGAAATATATAATGCTACAACGGTATCCAACAACAATTCGGTGGAGACAGGCGATCCCACCTCTTTTCATAACAAGCATAGGTTTGCTTGCTGTTCTTTCACTTTTTGTTCCAATTGCACGTATAATACTGGGGGTAGAGTTTGGAGCTTACTTTTTTTCCATGTTGTTTATTGGTTTTCAAACCGCCATCACGCAAAAAGAAATTTGTTATATATTGATGCCTTTTGCGATAATAACTATGCATTTTTCTTGGGGAGGCGGTTTTCTTTTTAGTCTCTTATCATCTTTACGAAAAATTACTACAAAATGAAGAATAACTTAAACGACCAAAAACCAATCTGGCGCATAACGGAAAATGAACGCCGATTCATATTGTTGATCGGTGATTTATTAGCAGCTGGTCTTGGATTGATTGTTGCGCTTTATTTCTGGGCGATGAAAGACCTTTGGATGGATTTCAACTGGGAGTTTTTATTGGAAAGACCGCCGGATTGGTATTATTTCCTTCCATTTATTTGGCTGCTCATGCTGACCGAGCTCTATGACACAAATCGAGCAGGACGCCGTGGTGACACAATACGGGGATTAACGGTTTCTACAATTATCAGTACATTTCTTTATTTGCTGATATTTTTTGTTTCAGAACCCAAATCCCTTCCCAGACGTGGTGTGGCGGCTTTTATTGCCGCTGCAGCTGGATTTACATTCTTATGGCGACTTCTTTATATCCGCATATTTACTACACCTGCTTTTTTGCGGCGTGTGATCATAATCGGGGCTGGTCGGGCAGGATCAACTCTTGCGGAAGAAATCGTAAAAATAGAACCAAAACCTTTCTGCCTGGTTGGATTTGTGGATGATGATGCGAATAAAACAAGGAAAAAGATTGCAGGTGTTCCGGTGCTTGGAAATAGCAATGATCTATTAAAAATCATTGAAGAAGAATTGGTTACAGACCTTATCTTCTCCATTTCCGGTGACATGAAACCTTCCATGTACTCATCAATTCTTTCAGCTGAGGAAAAAGGTATTGAAGTTAATACTATGCCAGTCGTTTATGAAGAATTAATGGGCAGAGTACCGTTATCTCTACTGGCAGACGATTGGGTGCTGCGTTCATTTGTGGATCGCGCGCATGCGTCAGGAACTTATGAATTGATCTCAAGACTGATTGATATTGTTGGTTCGCTCTTTGGGTTGATATTTCTTGTGTTAATATATCCGCTGATCGGTTTAGCCATAGTTATTGATGATGGGTTTCCTATTCTATTTAAACAAATACGTGTTGGAAAGAGCGGTAAAGAATTTATATTATTTAAATTCCGCAGCATGAAAAAAGATGCAGAAAAGGATGGGGTTGCCCGCTTTGCAGTCGAAAATGACGACCGGGTAACACGCATTGGCGGATTTTTGCGCAAAAGTCACCTGGATGAGATACCTCAATTTATCAACGTGATCAAAGGAGATCTTACGCTTGTCGGACCAAGAGTAGAACGACCTGAGATGATCGAAGAATTTTCAAAAGGTATTCCGTTCTATCGCGCACGATTGGTCGTAAAGCCCGGAGTAACCGGATGGGCGCAGGTAAATTATAGGTATGCTTCCACAAACGAAGAGACATCTATTAAGTTGGAATATGATCTGTACTACATCATGCATCGAAATGTTTTTATGGACATTCGAATAATTCTCCGAACACTTGGAGCTGTTGTGGGTTTTCGCGGATTATAAGATGAAAATAAATCTGAATATCCGCAATCGTTATTTATTATTAGGCGATCTTTTTTTATCAATCGTTTCCGTTGTTGGCGCTTACATTCTCCGTTTGGAATTAATTGAAGTCTTTAGCAATTATTATCTTTCACTTTTATGGCTGCTTTTGTTATCTCTCACTATAAAACCGATCATTTATTATCTTTTCGGTTTGTATCAAAAAATGTGGGTATATGCCAGTGTCCGTGAATTGAAACTAATCCTTATCGCTGTATCGGTATCATCGTTTGTAAATACAGTAATCATGCTCATTTTATTTGCAAATCGATTTTTTGTGTCTTTCCCTCGATCTGTATTAGTGATCGATTGGATCCTTTCCATCCTATTTGTAGGAGGATTACGGTTTGGTTTACGGGTGCTATTCGAAGGGAATAAAAATCGAGCGGTTAACAAACATATTAATATCATAAAGAAGCATTCTCTCATCATCGGCGCGGGTGATATGGGCGCAATGGTTGCTCGAGAATTCCAAAAAAACCCGTTACTAAAAACAAAACCGATCGGGTTTTTAGACGATAACCCGGAGAAATATAAACAGCAGCTGCACGGGATTCCTGTAATTGGTCGATTAAAAGATTTGTCAAAGGCAATAAAAACCTATCAGGTTAATGAAGTCATCATTTCTATCCCAAGTGCATCAGGGGGTGCTGTCAGGGAGATCATTAATATTTGCCGAAAGAATAAAATTCCGTTCCGTACGATGCCCGGTATATATGAATTGATTGGCGGTAGTGCAAGTGTTACCCGATTGAGGGAAGTAGAAATCTCAGACCTTCTTAAAAGACCGCCGACCAAAATAAACGAGGACCTGGTCGGTAATATTCTCGAGGGAAAAACGATCTTGGTCACTGGGGCAGGCGGATCAATCGGACAGGAGTTATGCAGACAAATCGCGCGGTGGTCTCCTGCTAAGATGGTACTTCTTGGACATGGCGAAAATAGCATTTTTGAATCTTTTCAAATATTGAAAGAGTATTATCCTTCGCTACCAGTTGTAACATCGATTGCAGATATCAGAGATGCTTCCCGGATTGATCAAGAATTTTCCAGAAATAAACCCCAAGTTGTATTTCACACTGCTGCACACAAACACGTTCCTCTCATGGAAATAAACGTTGAGGATTGTATATTAAACAATGTATTGGGTACGCAAAATATTATCCAGGCGTGTGAGAAAGCCAATGTTGAACGTTTAGTTCTTATTTCCACGGACAAAGCAATTATGCCTGTGAGCGTTATGGGGGCATCCAAGCGGCTGGCTGAAATGCTGGTTTTAAATGCTGCAAGACGAACACAAAAACCATTTTCCGTTGTTCGGTTTGGGAATGTGCTTGGGAGCAGGGGCAGCGTGGTTCCCCTTTTTAAGCGCCAGATCGCAAAAGGCGGACCTGTCACAGTCACTCATCCAGATATGAAAAGATACTTTATGACCATTCCTGAAGCTGTTTATCTAGTTCTTCAATCGGCAGGTATGGGAAAAGGTGGAGAAACCTTTGTTTTAGACATGGGGGAACAGATAAAGATCGTCAATTTAGCTGAGGACCTCATTCGCTTATCAGGGTTTGAACCAAGGAAAGACATTGATATCGTTTTTACAGGTATCAGAGATGGTGAAAAACTGAGTGAGGATCTTTGGAATGATGATAGAAAATTAAGCGGAACTGATCATCCAGAAATTTCTCGTGAAGAAGGTCAGGTTGAAATACAAGGAAAAGAGCTGGAAGAGATTGTAGAAAATTTGGTCGATCTCTCCAGGCAGGGGCAGGGAGATAAAATCATTGACTTTCTTAATAAGATCATCAATAATGCTGATATTAAACATAACGGTACAGAAAATCTTTCAGACTTTGACTTATGACAATTGTTTCAAAAGAAATATGGGACGAATTTCTAACTGATTACCCGGATGCACATATTTTACAGACATCGGCATGGGGAACATTTAAAGAAAACCATGGATGGTATCCCAAATGGGTAATAACAGATGATGCTGGCGCTCAAGTGCTATTTAAAAGATTGCCATTTGGGCAAACCTTTGCGTATATCCCAAAAGGACCTGTTGGAAAAGATTGGAATGCAGTAATTGCTGAAACAATCGCCTTGAGCAAGCAAGAAAACGCATTTATCCTATATATTGAACCGGATTTATGGGAAAAAGAGTTTCCTGATACCACATTGAGATCTGCGGGTTTTAACTCAAGCCAATTGTCTATACAACCTCGCAGAACTATATCATTATCTTTAACAGGTGGAGAACAGACATGGTTAAAGAACATGAAACAGAAAACCCGTTATAACATTCGTCTGGCACAAAAAAAAGAAATTTATATCCAGCGGTCAAATAATATTGATGTGTTTACCGATCTAATTAAAGTAACAGGATCAAGAGATGATTTTGGAGTCCATTCATCTCAATATTATCAAGATGTTTTTGAAAAATTTTCCAAGAATGAGGATTGCGTTCTTCTGATAGCCACTTTTGAGAACAAACCTCTAGCCGGGTTAATGGTGTTTACACGAGGAAATAGGGCATGGTACTTTTATGGTGCCTCTAATAACATGGAAAGAAACCGAATGCCGACTTATCTTCTTCAATTGGAGGGAATGAAATGGGCGGCTTCAAAAGGTTGTACAGAGTATGATCTATGGGGGATCCCGGATGAAGATCTTGAAATATTAGAAAAAGATTTCATGCAGAGATCTGATGGATTGTGGGGAGTATATCGGTTTAAAAGGGGATTTGGCGGTGATGTAAACAGAACAGCAGGTGTTTTTCAAAAAGTATTAAAAAAACCATTATACCTGGCATATTCAGTTCTATTAAAAATTAGGAAATAAATCTCATTTAATATAATATTGTGATCAAACTAAACAAAAAGAAAGATCTATCAAATTGGAACACCACCATAACATCTCTCCCTGGCTATAGTATTTTGCAGACACGGGAGTGGGGGGCGGTTAAATCAAAATATGGATGGCATTCAGACCATTTAATTTGGAGAGATTCGGCAGGAAAAATTGAAGCTGCCGCATTAGTATTATCAAGAGAGATCAGGCTCCCAATAATTCAAAAGAAATTTATCACGATTTATATTCCACAGGGTCCTTTATTCGATTGGTCAAATGAAGGTCTAAGGAAAAAGGTTTTAGGCGATATTCTGGATTATGCGAAAGAGAAGGGTGCCTTTTCTGTAAAGATTGATCCAGAGATTGTGTACTGTATTGGTGAGGAGGTCGATACAAAAGAACAGAAATATAAATCTGCTCAAAAGATTAGAGCTGATCTAGAAGAAAAAGGGTGGTTAAATTCCCCTCAGCAAATCCAATTTAAGAATACAGCATGGATAGATCTTGATCGGCCGGAAGCGGATTTGCTATCTGCAATGAAGCAGAAGACCAGATACAATGTGCGCTTAGCGGAAAGAAAAGCGGTTGTCGTCAGGGAGGCGGAAGTTGATGATCTCGAAGGTCTATATCAAATGTATTTGGAAACATCTATCAGAGATGGATTTATTATCCGCCCAAAGGAATATTACTTTGAGGTATGGTCGCAATTTATTACTGCCGGGATGGCAACTCCATTGGTTGCTGAGGTAGATAAAAATCCAGTTGCTGGCTTGGTCTTGTTCCATTTAGGTGAACGTTCATGGTATATATATGGAATGTCTACTGACAATCATCGTGAGAAAATGCCAAATTACTTGCTTCAATGGGAAGCGATTAAGAAAAGCAAAGAACTGGGATGCCTTATTTATGATCTTTGGGGAGCACCTGATGTATTTAGTGAAAAAGATGATTTGTGGGGAGTATATCGATTTAAACAGGGATTAGGATGTGAAGCGGTTCAACGGCTTGGAGCCTATGATTTCCCAATCAACAAAATTACGTATAGTATATTTAATACGATCATTCCTGGTTTTCTCTCAATAACTAGGAAATTACGGAAAGCTCAACAAAAACAGGAACTCGCCTAAAGTAAATCGGAATCCAAGTAATGAATATTGACATTCAAACAACCGTTTCCTTACTATTCATAATTCTCTTGTTTTTAGGCGGAGGCATTTTTATTACTGCCTTTCGCGCTTTCCAAGAAGCGAGGCGCTTGAGGTTTTTCCTCAAACGTAGAGAATTACTTGGAAGAGCATGGAAGCTGGCATTCTTTGCGATCCTTGTCATTGCCGCTGCATTTCTTATCAATAATTTTGCCGAACCATTAACTTATCAGGTGTTTCAACCATCGCCAACAGCTTCGCTTACACCAACGATAACACCCACTTCAACTATTACGCCAACTGCAACGCTCACACTCGTCCCAACAGAAACGGAAATTCCGGAATTCACACCGACACCGATCATGCCAGCGGCAATAAGCGAAGGATTTGGTTCAGAAGTTACCCCTAACCCAGAATCAGTTTTTAGTGGACTGACTTTTGCAAAAAGGTTGACGGGTGAATATTTACCTATAGACCCCAGCGAGAGTTTTGACCAACCTAACGCGACTCTCTATGGTTCTTTCTCTTATGATAAGATGATACCCGGAGCTCAGTGGTCAGCCTTATGGTTCAGAGATGGTGAGTTAATTGCATACGAATCTATTCCCTGGGATGGGGGTTCCGGAGGAACTGGTTCCACTGATATAACCCTTCCATCCGATGAATGGCTTCCGGGATCATATGAGGTACAAATATTTGTTGGCGAGACATGGAAAACGAGCGGAAATTTTGAGATTGTTGGTGTGCCGCCAACTCCAACAGCGACCACAACATCAACGTCTACACCTCAACCGACTGAAACTCAGGTTAGCACAGCAACATCTATACCGACGGCGACTCCCACATCATCCGTGACACCATTACCGATAGCAACATCTACCGGGACGTTGATCCCAACTTTTACTGCTACCAATACATTAACACCATTACCAACTCAAACCCCAACTCCGACTGCAATACCTACACAAACTCTTGTTCCACAACCAACACGAAGATCAACCATTTATCGTTGAGTTTAGAGTCCCGGCTATTTTCGCGGCTGCTTAAGCGTTGTTCTTTAACAAGGCAATGTTTTGCCTCCTTGCTTCTGCTTTTTGTTTCCTCGTTGACTTTTTGCAATAAGAAATGGGGTAATCGCAGGTCCGGTGATCTTGTTCTTCTCAGCTTCTTTCAATGCTTCCTCGATCTTATCCATTTATTTTTATTTCATCTATGAGTCTACTGCAGAAAGGTTGGTACGCCATTTTCGTTAGGTGAAAGTGGGAGAAAGTTGGCAAAAAGGCATCAAATAACTGCAATTTGCTCATGAAAACACCTAAAAATGCCATCAAAATGGGAAAGAATTATTTGCG
>JAUSPC010000195.1 GCA_030655835.1 Pelolinea sp. | reverse complement strand
CCGGTCAGCAGCAGCTTGCCACGTTCGAAATGGTCCAGCAGCCGGCCCGGGCATGCCACGATGATCTCCACGCCTTGGCGCAGCGATTTAATTTGGCTTGCCGCTCCCACACCGCCAAAAACGGTCGTGCTGCGGATATGTGTTCCGTGGCTCATATCGCGGATCGTCTGATGGATCTGCGTCGCCAGCTCTCGGGTGGGGGTGATGATCAGTGCCCGCGTTTGATTGCGCGGACCTGTCAATAGTTTTTGTAAAATGGGCAGCACAAATGCCGCCGTCTTGCCGGTGCCTGTTTGGGCGGTGCCGATCAGGTCGTGTCCGGCCATTGCGAGCGGGATCGCCGATTCCTGGATCGCTGTAGGGTTCTGAAAACCCGCGCGTCTAATTTCCGCGTTCAAGCGGGTATCAAGATTGAACTCATTGAAGTTCATAATAACTATATTCCTTTTTCTAGAAGTCAAGCGGATGTCAGGGGTTCGAGCGGAGCTCAAAAAGTAACAGCGGCACAGACTGCTGATTGATTAATTTTAATATAACTGTACAACCATAACCGATTGCTGTATACCTGTCAAGCACTTCAAGGCGATGTTAATGACTTACTTACAAGCGTTGTCTTCGTGAGGGACACGAAGTCCGATCACGAAGTATACCCTTGCGGTATCGCGCAGCATATCGCGAAGCATATCGCGCAGCATGCCCTTGGGGTATCGCGCAGCATGCCCTTGGAGCATCGCGAAGCATACCCCTGGGTATCGCGCGGCATACCCTATATCTTATTTTTGTCATTGCGAGGTTTCCTTCGGAAACCGTGGCAATCTCCCTGTGTGATATTACAGTAGCGTTGATGCCATTGAATTCGATACAAAAAAGGATTCTGTCATCCTGAAGCGAAGCGATCGCGCAGCATACCCTTGGGAGAGGATCTCGCCCAGTTAGACTTTGAACCTTTTCCTTACTCCCGCTCCCCTAAAATCCTCTCCAACTCCTCCATCGCCTGCTCTCTGCTCACATAAAAGACCGTTCGCATCCCCACCTTTTTCGCGCCCTCGATATTCCTCATGCGGTCATCTACGAACACCGCCTCACCCGCGCTGACCCCCAATCTATCCAATATCAGATTGAAGATCGCCGCGTCAGGTTTGATCACACCCACCTCGCAGGAAATGACGATCTCGTCAAACACATCACTGATCTTCCACTCATGCTCGAGCTTCGGCCGCAGGTCATTCGAATAATTGGAAAGCAGCCCGATCTGATAGTCCTTGTGCAGCTCTTTGATCCGCGCCAGCAGCACCTCATCAATAAAAGAATCCTCATCAATCACCTTTTTCAGGATCTTGATCTTTTCTTTCGGCATCTGGAGGGTCTCGACCACATACGCGTCAAATTCACCCTGTGTGCCCACACCCAGGTCCATCTGGTCATTCAGCTCACCAAAAAAGATCTCAATAACTTTTTCGAGGGGTGCGTTCAGGGCGTTTGCGACCGTAATATACAGGTTTTCATCTTTCGTTCTTAACAGCACGCCTTCCAGGTCCAGAATGATCGCTTTGATCGTCACAGGGCACAACCTCCATTAATAATTAATATTAATTCGCAAACAGACCGAATTTTACCATCTTGGAGGTGATCTCCCTTTTCAACCTGTAATCCCGAATTATTAATACGGAAGTAGATCCTGTATATTATTCTTTAGATTGTATAATAATCAAGGTATGTATATTAATGAGGAATTCAAGCATTGACAACTACAGAGGAGCGAGCACGAGAAAAAATTAATCATATATTAAGAACCATTGGCTGGATTATCCACCCCGCGGTCAGATGATAATTGGTCGGAAGTTGGATGCTGAAACAAGAAAGAATATAGACGATTTAGGTTTAGCAAAATAATTATGAAATGAGGCAATAAAAAGATGTTCTTGAGTTATTTCGATGAGTCTGGAGACGATGGTTTTCCAAATTACTCATCACCCTTGTTTGTGCTCTCGGCTATTTATTTCCATAATTCTGAGTGGCAAAATCTATATCAAAATTTAAAAACTAAAAGAAAGGATATTAAAAACAAATATGGCTTTCCAATTAATGTTGAGTTACACGCAAAACCTTTCCTTCTGAATAAAAGACCGTACAAAAACTTCTCAATTCCAGACAACTTGCGCGTAGATTTGATTGAAGATTATATTCAATTTATTGCCTCTTTAAATCTGAAGTGTGTTAATGTGGCGATAAATAAAACACTGATCAATACGCCTGTTAATAAAGTCTTGGATTGGGCGGTGACCTATGCTACCCAAAGACTTGAAAATGATTTGGAAATAAATAATCCAGACTGCAATTTTATGATCATAACTGATCCCGGAAGGGTTGGGAAAATGCGCAAAACTACTCGTAGGATTCAAGTGTTCAATCCTATTCCTTCGAGAGTTTCCCCCGGGTTAACATATCGAAGGGAGATTCACCGGTTGCTGGAAGATCCCCTCGAGAAGGAATCAGATCAATCATATTTCATTCAAACAGCGGATGTTATTTCCTAAATCGTATTTCAATATCTGAAAGGGCTACTTCAGGTTGGTAGTTTACCATCAAGAGTACCGACACAATTGACGATACATAAGATCCAAAGTTGGATGAATATTTTATTACCAATTTTCAATACAAATGCGAATAGAAAAAACACTTATGGAATTGTTATTCATCCCAAATAAAAACACCACCTACGGCGCATTCGCGTTTTCAGTGGTTCTTATATATTATACGATAAATATATTTTAAATTCAAGACTTTGTATAGGTTCAATACATATGAGACACTTGGGACCAACACTGTGGGTAATTAGACTGAATATACTCTTTTGGCGTAAGGTTGTCCAGTGAATGAT
>JAUSPC010000183.1 GCA_030655835.1 Pelolinea sp. | reverse complement strand
ATAATTATTTAGAGTTTTTTCCGGATCCCTCACCGAATCCTCCATTCTCTAACCAGTCTGCTCTTACAAAAAACTTCCCTTGTTTATCTAAATCTAAAATTCCCTCTACCAGCACTTCACTCCCTTTGACAGTCTTCTGGTCATCAATATCGTCATCCGCAAACGTTACTATTACCGGAAAAACAATTTTCTCTGAAAAATGCTTGACTGTCATTTCAAATCTGAGTTCGCTTAATACTCCTTCCTTTGTTTTCTGAACTTCCGGCTCATTGGTAATCTCACCTGCCAATATTATTTTTTGATAATTCATTTTTTATTCACCTCCTTTCTTGTTTGCTCAAAATTTTTATTTTTGGAGCTCCCAGCTCCAATTATTTGAATATATTGCACGCAGACCGCAGCCTGTCAAGGGCGAACACAGTGAGTGCGCAGCATTGCAAACCCTTGACTGGATAAGGTTGTGTGCATAAGAGCCCTTAAATAACCTGCTCGAAGGACTGAAAACAATTCGCCAAAAAACCAAGCCGATTGACAACCTGTTTGTTTTAGCGCGGCTGACAAAAGGTGCGGAAAACGTCAGGCGCGCAAAGCGTCGGGCGCGAAGAGCCCGACTAACAACGGCGTTAGTGAGGGGTCAGTTTCGCGCAGCGAATCTGACGCCGAGCGTAGCGCCGAGCGAGCGACACCGCGCAGCGGTGGAGAGAACGAGGGCACCACGGATCAATGCGAAGCATTGTTCTGTGGCGCAGCCGTTGTTAGTCGGGGTCGATCCCAACCATGCTTCAGGGTTGGGGAGTGCCCCGACGCTCTGGATTGACGAGTGGGGGTCTGCGAAAAGCTGGTTTTAGCCCGATTTTAGGTGTAAAACGAACATGAGCGAGACTCTCCGAGACAATCCAGTATTTTCCGCACTCAAGCCCAGGGCTCGATGCCCGCAGGCTTGAGACAAACCTGTTCAGTGCTAATGAACAAGTTAATGAACAGTTGAGTGAACAGCGGGCGGCTATGTATGGCTTCGACCCTGCCAATCTCAAACAGGAATATTAAAAGAATACCGCATTGGACGTGGTCATCGATTCAGATGAAGTGGCAGATCTGATCCTGTTCCTCTCGTCTTCCAAAGCTTCCAAGATGACCGGCTCTGTCCTAAGCATTGACGGCGGCGGTAAAGGCGGCTATGTGCACTGATCTTTTCTAAGAATTACTGATTTGCATCAAGGCAAAAAAACCGCCCTCCAAATGGAGGGCGGTAATTCATTTCGTAAAAAATTATTCTCCAACCATATATATGTTAATCGTCCCCGAGTCACCGCAGGTGATTAATTTGGTCCCGTCGGGCGAGAAGGCGATGCTGGAGATCGCTTCTCCGTTATCAAAACGATATACTTCGTCTCCATGTGGGTTAGAGAACAATATCACTGTGTCCTGAGTACCGGCAGCGATCAGGCCGCTATCGGGTGAGAAGGCGATCGAGGAGTAATATTCTGGCATTGCGATCTGGCGCAGGATCTCTCCGCTGTGCGCGTTCCATAAAGTCAGCAGGGGTGAGGATTTGCCTCCGATCGTACCAGCAGCAGCGGTTGCGACCACATTCCCGTCCGGAGAAAGTGCCTGTGCGACCACAAAATCCTCATGCGAAAGAATTGGTCCCATTGTCTGAGATGCAATATCCATGGGTTGAACGGTTCCGCGAGAGATCCACATTAATGTCTTCCCATCCGCTCCAAAGGATGCGCTGTAAACAGGCGCCGCGGTCTCAAAACCGCGCAAACTGCTCTTTTCTACGCCGCTGGATGTATCCCACGTAACAATTTTGATATCCAACACGGACGCTGCTCCCAACAAACTTCCATCAGCGTTAAAGAAGACGCTTGAATACGGGAAATCGGGCGTGATCGTTATTGTGTCTGCCTGCGCGAGCACATCATATAAACGGATCTCCATCCCATCGTCTGAATATGCGGCGGTTTTTCCGTCTGGTGATACATCATAAATAACCGCGTATTCTCCCGGATTGAATTGCGCGATCATCTCTCCTATGGTGCTGTCATACAGCGACACGCTGAAGCCGCCATCGATCCATACAGTTGAACTGTCCGCTGTCCAGGTAGCACGCACAGCCCCGCTGTCGACCGATGCGGAATGAACCGCTTTCAACTGATCAGCGTTGTCAGCGCTTATAACAGCTGGCGCTGAAGTTTGTTCAGCGGTGGGTGTGTCTGATTCTGGCGGAAGAGCCGGGTTTTGTTGGCAGGCGGCGGTCGCCAACAAAATCACTACAAACAAACTTATTATTTTGGTCGCTTTTTTCATGATTTACCTCGCTTATATACTCTTATTTTACATCTTTGCGAGCCCCAGGCTCTTCCGCATCCATTGTTCAAAATTACTGCGCAATGATTCCAATAAACTGGCTTGCTGTTTGGCCATCCAATCACCGACACTGGCAGCCGCTTTCACTTTCTGTGCCTGCAGCCAATTCTGCAGCTTGGCCTGCATACCTGCGCTGGCCTGCGCGGCGCTGTCTTCCACGGTCTGCGTGACGGTCTGTTTGATGTCGCTCGGATACCCGCTGATCAGGACCGGGCGCTCGCTCACCAGCAGCGCGGAGCTTCCACCCGCGTCAATCGCAAGGTCAAAGCCGTCTTTATTTTTCAATGAGGAGCTGTCGGCGGAAAAGGCATGCAGGTCATATCCATCCACATTATCAATGACCATCGGCAGCGCTTCCTCTCCTCCTTGCGAATACCACGCCAGCAGGGATAGCTTACCGCTTCCGCGGAAACGCAGGGCAAATGCATCACTGTTAATTGGCAGGCTGCTGCCCTCAAATCTTCCTCCCAGTGTGCGCGATAAATTAGCGAATGTCTGCAGCGCGATCAATCCCGGTGTGTTCTCAACCGGATCCAAAGACCAGAACATGCGATCCGCTTTACCGTAGGATAAATACAATCCGCTCGCGCGTGCCAGAAGATCGGAAGCGATCACTTCCACCAATGTACCTCGTTTGGCAGCTTCACCTGCCAGCAATCCATTTGAGAACCTCAGTCCGTGCACCCACAGCGGTTTATCTCCGGCCAGTTCTGCTGCATCTGCCGCGGCGCGCAGGCTGTCTGCGCCCGGGATTCCGCTTGATTGGATCGGCATGATTCCGCAGGTATCGATCACTGCCTTTTCAGGCACCTCATTTAATTCTGGTAAGGTTAAACTGATCACGTCAAAAGCGGACCATAGGTTCAAATCAATTAAAGTTTGTAGATAATTGATCGGGTGGTAGGCACAGTTATCCGCAAATATCAACTCACCCAACAAAACCGTATCGCTCGCTTGCGCGGATTTGATCACACCGTAAGCGATCCGCAGCATTTCTCCATACAGATCCGGGTCAGGTGCAGCGCTGGGTGTAACTGCGCCGGGGAACACAACCTTGCCCCACTGCGTTGGATCGTTAATCACACCGCCGATCTGCCAATAATCCACTTCATCACCAAACTGCTGCACAGCCGCGCGCACATAGTTTTCCCAGTTGACCAGAAATTGGTCGCGGTAAACCGGCTGCTGAGGATATAGATTGCTTAGGTATGTAGGTCCGCCGCTCAGCACAACCACGGGTTCCACCCCGCGTTTTGTCAACCGGCTGAACAACGCATTGAAATCAGTGTAACCGCCATCTCTGTCGATTGCCCACGCATAGGCGCCCGGAGAAAGCTCAATCTCGCCCCAGGGAAGGGTCACTTGCAGCATGCTCACCTGTGCCGCTTCCAGTGTGTCCATCACATCCGGATTTTGGCTGGTCACAGCGATCCAATCGCTGCTGTCGTCCATACCCAGGGCATTCGCGCCCGCCAGCACACGTGCATCTGTGCAGAACCATACGAACAGCGCTCCTGCTGTCAGTAGAATGATCAATATTTTTATAAAAAACTTGCGCATAGCTATCTCCAAATACACGCCTGATTAAATACCAGAACGTGTCTTTATAGTTGCAATCCTTATGCCAAAAAGTAATAAGTGAAATTTTGGAAAAATGCTGCTTGCAATAAAAAAACAGTTGCATGTATACTAAAGAAAGGAATTGGGAAAAAAATACTATGCAGCCATTAACCGATTCACCCTCATTAAAAACAAAACAATTACCCCAATTTGCTGTGCTCCAGCTTTCTGGCTGTGCGGGCTGTGAAGTATCATTGCTTAATGCCAATGAATGGGTGCAGGAATTCGAATTGGTGTATATGCCGCTGGTTGTGAGCGCCTATGAGGTCCCCTGTGTGGATGTACTCCTTATCTCCGGTGGTGTCCGTTCGGATGAAGATCTCTACAATCTCAAACGTGCTGTACGCTGCTCAAAAAAAATCATTGCGGTAGGCACATGCGCCATATCGGGTGGTGTTGCCAATCTTGGCAACCGCGATGAGGTGCGGGAATTGTTCATGTCCCAGACCGAACGCCGCGATCTGCCGCGCCTGCTTCCAAAAAGCCAGCCGGTCGACGCGTTTGTAAATGTAGATCTCTACCTGCCCGGCTGTCCGCCCACCCCAGAATTGTTCATGGCCGCGCTCTTTGAAGATGATGAGTTTAACCCCTCAAAAACAGTCTGCCAGGAATGCGGACGTAAAAAACTGAAAGATATGAAACCCAAACATCTGACCGGGTTTCAGAGCGGGGAAGTGCTTCCAGATATCTGCCTCATCAATCAGGGTTATCTCTGCGTGGGGTCTTCCACGCGCGGGGGCTGCCGCGCGCTGTGCACGCGACCCGGCCATCCATGCGTGGGCTGCCGTGGACCATCAGATCTGCTCATTGAGAAGGATTCTATCGCCTGGCTGGAAAGCATCCAGCGGGTATTCGCCGCGCTGACCGATATCCCGCTCGAAGAGATCCGCGAATCGCTTCTCTCCCCTCAGCTGGCGTTGTTCCTGTTCCAATTTTCGGATTATGCCGCCACAGGCCGTCCGCCGCGTCCAAAAGAAAAGGTACTCTAATGACGATGCTCACATTTCCATTATCCCGCATCGAGGGCCACGCCCGTGTTGAGATCGAGATCAATAAGGGTAAGGTGCTCTCCACCCGCTTTCAGGCCATGGAGAAACGCGGCTTCAGCTTGATGGTCAAAGGTGTTCCGGCAGAACAGATGCCGGTCATTGTGCCGCGTATTTGTGGTGTCTGCTCCACAGCCCACCATGTCGCGTCTGTCAAAGCCCTTGAAGATGCCTATGGAGTCACACCTCCCCCGCTCGCGTGTATCATTCGTGAACTGCTCCTGCTCGGCCAGCTTATTCAGAATCAGGCAACATCCTTATTTGTCTTCACCATGCCGGACCGTTTGGGTGTGGAAAGTATTTTTCACGTGACCGAAGAAGAAGCTGATAATGGAGTACAATTTAACATAGCCAAGCGTGCGCTCATGGTGCGTCAATTAGGCACCGATCTGATCACCTTGGCGGGTGGACAATTTATCCACCCGGTAAAAGCCGTGGTGGGTGGCGTTAGCAGTGGTGTTGACCCTGGAAAAGCCGCCGCTTTCCAGCAGCGCGTAATAGCGGCGTTGCCCACCGCCCGTGATCTGGTAGATACCTATTGGGACATCTCTATCCGCATGAAAGACCGCATCGGCACATGGGGCGACGACCAGCCAGCGTATTACATCACCTCCACCCGTCCCGACCAGCCCAACTTTGATTCAAGTAGCATCCGTGTCATGGACCCTCTGGGCAATTGCTGCAGTGAATTCACCGCATCCCAATTCTTTGATACCCTCACCTTTGAAGAGACAGATTACTCCTACGCCGGGCGTACCTCATATAAAGGAGAGGTCATGCGCGCAAATTCACTTGCCCGCGCCAATATGACCCGCCGTATGGGCACACCCCTGGCTGATGGGTTTCTTACTCGCTTGCGCGATGAATTTGGCACCCCCGCTCACCCGATCTTGCTGTTTGATCTGTGCCGCGGAATCGAACTGGTCTATGCACTCGAGCGCGCGGTTGAGCTTCTTTCCTCACCGTTGGATGACCAGGATACCGATGTGCCTTACACCCCGCACGACGGAGAGGGGTGGGGTTTGGTCGAAGCGCCCCGCGGGCCGCTCATCCATCATTACATCATTGAAAACGGGACCATCTCCACTGGCGAGTTCATCATCCCCACGGTGCATAATATGCTCGCCATTGAACGCGCCCTGCGCGTGGCTGCCGAACGCTACATTACTGCCGACAGCGTCAACCTTGAATTAGAACACGCGGTCGGACGTGTCGTGCGCGCCTTCGACCCCTGTATCGCCTGCGCGACGCATTAACAACCCTTACTTCTCAAAAATACAGGATTTTAGCAAATAAAATCATTCCCCAATCATCTTCACCAGTACATGCTTCTTGCGCTGCCCGTCAAACTCGTAATAAAAGATCTGTTCCCAGGTGCCGAAGTCTAGTTTGCCCTTGGTGATCGCTGCCACCACCTCGCGTCCCATGATCGTGCGTTTCAGGTGCGCGTCGGCGTTGTCTTCCATCGTGCGGTTATGCAAATATTTATCGGTCGGTGCGTGCGGCGCCAGCCATTCCAGCCAAACCTCAATATCCTGATGCAGACCGCTCTCATCATCATTGATGAACACCCCGGCTGTGATATTCATTGCATTAACCAGGCATAACCCTTCCTGGATGCCGCTCTCATGCAGGCACTCTTCTACCTGTCCGGTGATATTGACCAATCCCCGCCGTTGAGGGATATTGAACCATAATTCTTTCCGGTAACTTTTCATCAGATCTCCTTAATAAATTGGTTGAAATCTCTCTATATATTATCCATATTTTTCCTAAATGGTGGGAGCGGAATGGGATAAAATCGGCATTTGCCAAGAATAAAAAGTGCATATATGATATTTATTAGAATAATTTTTACATTATGGAAAAGGCCAACTGTTTCTGCTATAGTAATTAGTAGAACATATTCAATATTTAATTTATATTTGGAGGATAAAATGGTCGGTGTAGACAAGAACAAGTTATCAGATTTATTCAAGAGTAAAGCAGTAAAAGAAGAAGAAGCAAAAAAGGCAGCTGCAGCAAAACCTGTCAAAAAAGCCCCAATGCGAGTACCCGTTAAAAAATCAACAAAAGATGCGGATGCAGCCATCAAGGCTTTTAAAGACAAAAAAGCGGCCAGCAAAGTGGACAAATCATTAGAAGTGATGCATTCCAAAACGCACCAGGATCTCATCAACGCGGCATACAAAGCGGCTGAAGAATTAAAGATCGCACCCTGGGTGCTTCTCCGAGCGGCAGAGTGGGGCCACTTTACCGATGATCGCGGCAAGAAATACGACGGCCCAGTGATCGATGACCTCAAAGGTCTTGATGATGCCCAAAAGGCAGCCCTCAAGAAAGCAGTCGGACTGTAAATAGAGAAATAAGTCTCAATATAAAAGAGCAGATATACCTGCTCTTTTTGTTTTAATACCTGGTCCCCTATCATTCTGACGACCGTAGGGAGGATCGCATAGCATACCCTTGGGTGAGGCATCTCGGCCAATTAAATAAAACCCCTCAACCATAATTCATGTATGATAATTCAAAAATGAAAGAATACTTTGTCTATATCATGACGAACCGTTCTAGGACACTTTACACAGGAGTCGCAAATGATCTTGAAAGGTGAGTATCAGAGCATAAGAGTGGACAAATAAAAGGATTTACATCACGTTATAACATAAAAAAGCTTGTGTACTTTGAGTCTGGATATAGTATAAACGAAGCATTGACACGTGAAAAAGTGATAAAAGGTTGGTTGAGGGCAAAGAAAATTTCTCTAATAGAATCCATTAATCCATCATGGGAAGACCTGAGTGAATTTTGGTATCAATAAAGTAATTTCCCTGTTGTTATAATTAAAATGAAATGCCACAAGCCAATCTTTTCAACCCCCATATGCCGGAAGTGGACGTCCGACCGGAGCTGGACACAATCTTCTCCCGCGCCCGTGAGTTCGCAAACCAGACTCATGCTGACACGCAGGGCGTTGACCATCGGCAAGTCATCATCGTCACCCCCGGCCGGCTGCTGATCGCTAAAGATAGCCCAATAGTTAGCGACATTCCCGTCGAGCAGCAGTCCATTTTGGGCGAATTGGTGCCTCCCAAGCCGCAGGTCAATATCGCGGTGATCTCCTATACATATCTGGAAGCTTTAAAGGAAAATCTCCTTCTCGCCATCCCGTTCTTCGGGTTTTTACTTGGTTTTGCCGCGTTGGGCCATACTGTCTGGGTTTTCGAGGGTCATCCTACCGCGCTGTCCGCTGGCTGCCGCGATGCTGATCTGCTCCTCGTTGACAGCGGCATGCTTCCATCGATCGAATCGGGCAATCCCGATTGGCGTGAGCAGGCGCTTCAGATCATGCGCGGAACGGATATCAAAATCATCGCGCGTCGAAAAGAGTAACCGTTTCGTTTTCAAACAGGGTCATTTATGCTTGAATGCTTAGATGTAAATCAAAAACCCATTCTGTTTTGCGGAAAATATCTTTAAATTAAGCAGGTAAATTTCCATTAGTAGATTTAGCTTCTGGAATGCTGCCATATTTTTTCCTTTTTATCAATTATTACAAATCCACCATATATCGTTAGCTGAACGACAGGTTATAATATTTCAAACCTTAGTTGAGAAAGGAAGTTCCTGATGCATAATGTATTATCCATTCACCTTTTACACCAGACCAAAATAAAAGAAAATATCTGGTTGGATCTCGTACTCATCATTACAGGGAGTGTTTTTGTAGCCGTATGTGCTCAATTAGCTGTCTATTTACCTTTTTCACCGGTTCCAATAACAGCCCAGACCTTGGCGGTTTTATTGTGCGGGATCATCCTGGGATCCAGGCGCGGCGCGTGGAGTATGGTGCTCTACTTGCTGGAAGGTGTTTTCGGATTGCCGGTCTTTGCGGGTGGCATGGGGGGATTGGCTGTGCTTTTTGGCCCGACAGCGGGTTACCTGATCGGTTTTATTCCTGCTGCCTTTCTAGTTGGCACCCTCGCGGAAAAAGGATTTGATAGGCATTGGTACTCGACCCTGATCGCATTCACCCTCGGTCAAATGGTAATATATTTCTTTGGAGTTTCCCGTCTGGTTTCTTTCTTTAGCTTTCAACAGGCATTGAGAATAGGAGTTTATCCATTTTTGATTGGTGATGCTGTTAAGGTTGGATTCGCAATGATTCTATTGCCCTCGTGTTGGAAGCCCATCAATGCAAAAAGATAGGTGGTAATTCTTCACACTGTGCAGATATTCGCGAAATTGATTTTTAAATCATTTGCCTGAAAGAAATTTTCTGAAAGTCGCCTTTCCCGCGGGCTGCTGCTAAGCGGATCTGCTCCTAGTTGATAGTAGCATGCTTCTGTCGATCGAGGAAGTGAATCCCGAATAGTGCGAGCATGCGCTGCAGATCATGCGCGGGACAGATATCAAGATCGTCGCCCGCCCGGGTGATTGAATGGCTGATCTCGGATCATGAGTGTGTGCGTTTGAATCTCCACAAGGGTGCTTTTCCATAAAGAAGAGATCAGAGTATCAATAATGGGTTTGACGAAAAAACCCCTATCAATAAGATAGGGGTTCTGTTTATCTACGTTGTTTTTTACTGGTTGATGTTATCGAACAGGTTATACCAGTACGAACCATCGTTGATGTTGTAAAGCTTGATCGCTATTTTTTCGTAGTATTGAAGTTCGGGCGGGATCGCGATCGTGATGATCTGCGAATTGCCTTCATCCGTTTCAATTCCCTGTGTTTCGTACCAATTCAGGTCAGCCAGTGCGCCATTTTTCAGGAAAACCGCATACCGCTGCTGAGCTGGGAAGTACCTTGTTTGAATAACTACGGAAGACCCTTTTACAACCGATAAGATGTTCCACGCGGGAACGCCGGCACCCAGGTTATTGTATGTCGTACCGCTGCTGGAACCTATGCTGCCGGTGGCGGATTCGTTGAAGAACCAGTTGTAGGTGTAATATTTCGATTCGGTAACACTCTCAAAACGGATCGAGATGATATCTTCACCTTTCAATTCCTCTGGAATGTAGAACTTCGCATTAAAAGATCCGCCTTCATTCGTGGTCAGTTTGGAGACCAGATATCCATTCACACCCTGTGTATCTCTATATCCCATATACACGTGAAAAGTGTGTCCAGCCGGGAAATCCGCGGTATGGACGGTCACCGCCTCGTCCTTAACGACTGCGTAGATGGACGTGGTCGGCACAGCCGCGCGCACGGGTGAGACAATGACAGCCATCATAACGATTACTGCAATGAGTGCTATTCTTTTTTTCATAACTTCCTCCTTAATTGAATTACATGCCTGAGATCAAATATGATCACATAAGTGGCTATTAAAGAATGTTTATTAGATTGTACATCCATTATATCTATTTTAACCACATTATCAATCATTCTTGTAGATTAATAGTGCAAGAAATATGCCGAAATCAGATCTTACCGATCTAATTCACCTGTATTTACATACCGCTTGAGCTCATCCACGCTCAGGTCTTTTATTCCAAGCTTATCGATCGTGCGTCCGCGCCGATAGTAATCAGTTTGGTGGATGATGCATGCCAGCCGGATGATGCTGTCCATCGCCCGCACGGAAATACCGTACTGCTTACCGATCGAGGCGATCGGCATCAGGCTCATCGGTACATCCTCAAAAATATAGCGGTGGGTCAGCGTGGAGGGAGCTTTGATCCCGTAATACCCGCTCTGATTGTGGATCGCTTCGTACAGATTTTTTCCTTTGACATTGTATGCCATTTCCAGCCATTCCATCGCGGTGCGCGCTCTGATGCCCAGCGCGGAAGCAACCGTCACGCGTTCGCGGTCCAATGCTTCCAATACGATTGCGACTGATGGGGTGACGCCGTCGATATAGAATTCAAAATCGCCGTGGGTGGATTCGATCCGTCCGGCATTCAGGATCGCGAGCGCGGGGTGGAAGATTGCCCCCATATTGTCCAGCCCGGTATGCAGCACATTCACGCCATCGATGAACTGGGGATACACGTCTTCGATCGCTGTCAGCACGCGTTCCGTGTGGATGGCGGGCAGCGCTGCTATGGGGACCGCTTCCTTGATGCGAAAAATGCGCCCCTGCGCGGGTCCGTCAGCACGGCTGGCATAAATGAAGGTTTCCGCTTCCGCCAGAATGATCTTCGCTGTGCTGCCTGCCTTTCGCCTTGTCATATCGAATTCGATCGCGCCGAATGTCCGTCCGGGATTCAGGATAATGATCTGCTCGTCGCGCATGTGCGGCGCCATCACCTTTGCCAGATCGGCATGCGCGGAAGAAGGTACCACCAGCATCACCACTTCCGCTTCACGCAATGCTTCTTCCATATCCGATGTCGCTTTTTTGATGGAACCGAATCCGTGCGGTCCGGAAGGATAACTGTCCAATTCGATCCCCTTGCGTTTTGCCAGGATTTCGATATGGGCAAATGTGCGGTTGTATACCGTCACTTCCTTTCCCATCAAAGC
This sequence comes from Pelolinea sp., assembly GCA_030655835.1. GTDB lineage: Bacteria > Chloroflexota > Anaerolineae > Anaerolineales > Anaerolineaceae > Pelolinea. The sequence goes on along the minus strand of JAUSPC010000183.1, from coordinate 4,191 downwards.
CAGGTGCGCGGCCATCGATTTTCCTCCGTGCCCCGCGCCAATAACTGTATATCGTATTGGGTATATCATGTTGACCTCCAATTATTAAAGGTACTGCTTCAATCGATCTGCTTCAATGGTCTTCTCCCCTTTTTCATCAACCGCTTCACACGCTCCGGTGATGATCCGTGTTTGGATTGTACCAGGCGCGAAAGGATTATTTTTCAGGTGCGGAGCATCCAATATGCCCAGTTTGACGGCTTTTGCTAAGCAAACAGGGTCAGTGAACGCATCGTGGCTGCCGCTTTCAGCGCAATTCCTGATCGCGGTCAGAGTGATGCGTGCCTCCTCGATCAGTTCTGTTTTTCGCTCCTGAATTTTCGCGTCTGCCAGCATATCCGCTTGCCCTTGTAATGCGTTCTCGATCACGCGCCGCGCCATCAGACAGGCGTCGATGATATCATCAGCAGTTGCGGCGTGATGTGCTTCGGTATGTCCAACCACATGCACGATGTGTGGACGCAGCGCCATCTGGGTGTACACGCTGGCAGCCAGATGCGCCCGTGCGGCGTTGGGTTCCAAAGGATAACTCAGCAGACCGGTGCGGGTTTGCCGCCAAATTTTAAATTTCTCGTTTTCCAGTTCACCGCATAATGCCAGTACGGCGCTCATTTTTGCCAGATCCATTGCGTCGGATGTACCGGGAGGGCTGTTGAACATCATCTGCGCGATATAATCTTCCACCCCGAACGCGCGCGCGTTATATGCGGATAGGTAAGCGGACACAACAAAGATCACATCCGGCGCGTCCCGCATGCCCCAATGATGTGGCTCATTCACCTCCAACGGATATCCTTTTTCCCCGTAAAACGCCATCACTTTCTGATGCTCACGAATGCTGTCTTCCAAGCCCCAGGGACCTCTTCCGTCCATCTGGTTGAACCATAACAGCGGGATCGCTGGCCAGGCGATCTGGATCGTATCAATGTATATGTGTGCCAATTCAAGAAAATCATCGGTGCCGGAATACGTCCGCATTAAGGGATAATTTCCGCGCCTGCTGATTTCAAACAGATCCCGGTAATCCTGCGCGCTGCGCACCGGCACCCCCCCCGCGCCTGTCCGCCGGACATCCTGCTTTTCAGGATGAAAAAAGTTTTCCTGAGCGTCCTGGTCTATGCCCAGTGAGATCACATCCAACACCTTCGACTGTGCGATTTTTTCAATACCTGCGAGTGTCGCGGTCATGCTTGGCAGCCCGAAATGGTGCCGCAGCAGCGGGTAGGGTGCTTTCCATTCAATGCGTTCGATCGTGGTTTGGGGATAATGGATCTCTTGCTTGCCATGCGCGGATTCTCCTTTTAAAAATGCCAGGATATCCTCATACGTCTGTGTCCCGTCGAAAATAGCATCAAAGAACCCTAATTTTTCTGCCCGTTCAGCAACCGGGGGAGTGCCTCCGAAAGCCATCTGGATACCCTTCTCACGCAAATGGTCCGCGCTTTCTGCGAACTGCGCCAGCAATCGCTCACCGGTCTCAGGTGTCAGGCGGTAGGAGACAGCCAGAAGGTCTGCTTTTTCCCTGTCAGCGGCTTGTATGGCATCACCGATCGATACGGCCGGTCCCAGAAAAACCGTCCGCCAGCCTGCCTGTTCTGCCAATCGCAGAAAATTGACCACTCCGGCAACATGCACGCATTCCCCCAGCGCACCAGCCACAACCGTTTTTTGCTTATTGTTTTCCATTAAATGCCTTATTAATCATATAATACTTTCTGGGTTTGGTGTTAATCAGAAAAGTGTTGATGAATTTTGTGAAAATTCGAGGTAAAGATGAAAACAACTAAATTCTTGTTAGCCGGTGAATCATGGGTTTCGTCCAGTACGCATTATAAAGGTTGGGATTTCTTCTCAAGCACTATGTATGAAACAGGGACCGAGTATTTGGGAAAGGCATTTATTGGATCGGAAATTGAATTCATTCATATGCCCAGCCATATTGCTTCCAAAGAATTTCCATCATCCATAGATGCACTAAATGAATATGATGTCATCGCCCTTAGCGATATTGGCGCCAACACGCTCCTGCTTCCCCCTGAAACATGGGTGGGTGGGCAGTCCTTTCCGAATCGCTTAAAGCTGCTCGCGGAATGGACACGTGCGGGCGGTGGACTGCTTATGTGTGGTGGATATTATTCCTTTGCGGGTATTTATGCGGCAGCCAAATATTACCGCTCGCCGCTCGAGTCGGTTCTTCCGGTGGATATCTACACCTTTGATGACCGTGTGGAAACACCCGAAGGCGCGCTGCCTGAAGTCGTTGATCCGAACCATGCGCTTGTGGCAGGCATGGGTGAAAAATGGCCTGCGTTGTTAGGTTTCAATGAGCTTACCCTCAAACCATCTGCGCATCTTATTGCCAAAGTGGATCAACACCCGTTATTGGCATCTATGCAAGTGGAAAAAGGCCGTTCTCTGATCTGGGCATCTGATATCGGCCCGCATTGGTGTCCCAAAGGTTTTGCCGAATGGGATGGATATGCAAAATTATGGCAGAATGCAGTTACGTGGTTAGCGAATAAATAAGGTTACAAATAAATTGTATTCATCAAAATAATTTATAAATAGTTAATAGACAAATACAAAAAATCCTGTATCCTATACATAATAATAATTTTGGAGATGGATGACTGAACAAAACAAAGTGCGTAATTTAGTGATCACGGGGTTGATGGGTGCGATTACCGTGGTGTTAGGATTGACCCATTGGGGATTCATCCCCTGGTTTGGTGGGGTGGCATTGACCATCATGCATGTGCCCGTCATTATCGCCGCCATCATTGTCGGACCAACTTCAGGTTTGCTCGTGGGTTTGATCTTCGGTGTTTTCAGTATGGTGCTGGCAGCCGTGGCTCCAACCGGACCAGCGGATGTTTGGTTCACCAATCCCTTACTTTCAGTATTACCGCGCTTGTTCATTGGGCCGGTTGCATGGTTAGTAGGCACTGCGCTCAAACGTTGGAAGCCGATCGCTCTTTTTGCGGCGGGTGTAGTTGGCAGTTTGACCAATACAGTGCTTGTGCTGGGGATGATCGGCTTGCTTGGCTATCTCCCATGGACGGTTTTGGGTGGCATCGTCGTGGTAAATGGGCTTCCTGAAGTGTTGGTTTCTGCGCTCATCACAACGGCTGTTGTTGCCGCGTATTGGCACATCCCCATAGGGAAAAAACATGGTTCAGATCTGTCTGATTAAATAAGATTTTGTCGGTAGGTAGGGGTGTCAACAGCGTGTCCACCTACCTGTATGGTTGATTATTTTAAAAAATCACGAATCGGAACTAAAAAATAATACCTAATAAACCGTTTGAGGAAAAAAACGATAGCAAATCATTTCTTACATGTTTTGTGATAATCTTTAAGAATAGTATTGAAAAATGATTACGACAGGAGAGATTGAAATGGGTGATACTGGAAAAAAAGATAAAGGGAAAAAAGAACAAAAGAAAAAACCAAAGTTGACGATTAAAGAAAAAAGGAAATCGAAACACGAGAAGAACAGCAAAACCACCAATGCTTAGTGACGGTTGAGCTAGGGAACTCTGAACGCATTGATAAAGAAGTTTTTCAAGAAGTGACCCATCGGGGATTCGTCTGCCTGCGCCCTATGGGTGTCCTCCGTAGGGAGAAACCCACGGCCTTCTGACTATAGTCTCCTTCAGGGGGGTTCGAGGTCAGCATATCAAGCTGTTCACAGCGTGTGTTGCCTGCCTGCACCCTTTGGGCGCCACCCGCAGGGTGGTGTCCACCTGCCCTGCCCGCCCTCCGGAGGGGGGGTATCACCGGCTCTGCACCCGCGTTGCATCTAAGAAAGCGTCTGTCAAGTATTTTTGTATAAATGAACTCCTTTATTAAGGTTGTTTACAAGGCAATCTTTAACCGATGCATCTAACCGTGCTCAACCTGAATTTTTTCTTTCAGGCAGGCCATACATGACCAGGCACACTATACCTTCCGGTCTGCCCTGGGTCCTCATCACCCGATCGGTCTCTATCCACCAGCAACGCGGTCAGGATCCCAGGGCATCAGGTTGTTTTTGCCCGTAGTTCTCTTGATAGGGTTGATCCCGTTTCCACATGTAGTAAATCACAGTCAACAGCCGTCGTGCCGCAGCTACACGGGCTGCCCTGCGCCCGCAGCGCAATGCCAAGTGGG
>JAUSPC010000180.1 GCA_030655835.1 Pelolinea sp. | reverse complement strand
GCATAAGCGTTTCCCCTTATACCCTATCGGTTCTATTTCCATAGAATTAATCTTTATGAAAGCAAAACTCGAAGATGCTATTCTTTGAAATTTTTATCAAAAGCGAATAATTAATTATTATTAAGATGAATGCCACTCATAATTAGGAGGAAAATAATTCATATTTTACTTTCCTGTGCTACTATTTGACAGCTTTAAAGGCAATTACATTCATGATTATTAATAATCCGTCCTACAAGTCACTTAAAAATATCGCACGAAAAATGCCGAATTTGCGTCTCACAGAGTGGGATAATTACAACATTATTACTCGTGTAAATTCTCGTTCACCACAATCTACTTTTATAGTCGACGATGAGAATTCATCTCTCTCAACTATTGACCGTGTAAAATATGAAGAATTCGCCAAACTGCAGGATTCATATTTAGAAAAAATCGGCGCGTTAAGAATTGATGGATCAATCGGTATTTCCCAGAAAATTCGAGCGAGTGCTTCGCTTTTTATAGAAAAAACATATCCAAGTATCGCCGCAATGCAGAAACAACTATTTTTTCCGGTAAAGGGAAATTTCAAACCGGATTTCAAAATTGTCTATACCCCTAATTTTCCTGCAATTAATTGGCCAGAAGGTCGATGTATTTTAGTTGATCTAAAAAATTTCACAACACGTATCGCCGGAACAGATTATTTTGGCGAATCTAAGAAAGCGGGCTTACGTATGTGGAATAAATGGGTTTACGATAGAGGAGGATTGGCTTTACACGCGGGGTGTAATACATATACTGATAATCAAAAAAAGGAATATTCAATCATCATCATCGGTCTTTCAGGAACCGGGAAAACCACAACAACATTTACGCCGCATTCTAATTCTCTGCCAGTACAAGATGATTTTTGTGCTTTTTTCCCAGATGGAAAAATTTACGCTTCCGAAAACGGGTGTTTCGCAAAGACTTTTAATTTAGATCCTGTAAATGAACCTTTGATACACTCAGGCCTAACAAAATCAAATGCCTGGTTAGAAAACACATTTACGGGCAGTAAGGGTCGTGTTGATTTTACCAACGATACCCATTCTACTAACGGCAGAGGAACTTTTGAATTAGATTCTATCCCTCACGGAAATCTCCATGATATTTCTACGTTGAGATTGATATTTATTCTAAACCGTAATTATGACATTCTCCCTTCCATTGTAAAGTTGACACACGCGCAAGCAGCTGCTTATTTTATGCTTGGAGAAACAACGGGCACATCTGCAGGTGGAAATACAGAAGCGGGAAAAGCATTGCGAATTCCCGGTACCAATCCTTTCTTCCCGATGAACCACACCTTACAAGGAAATCGTTTTTTAAACCTATTAGAACAATCACCGAACGTGGATGTATTCCTGCTCAATACTGGTTATATTGGTGGAGAAGCTGGTATTAAATCACCTCTTAAAGTAACTATTCACCATACCAAACAATTAATTGAGTCGCTACTTAGGAATGAGCTTAAATGGGAAATTGATGATGATTTCGGATATCTAAGAGTCTCTGAAAACACCTCGCCCGTTGAGAGAATTTTTATTGATCCAAAGGAATGGTACCGTAGATCAGAAAGAATTGAAGAATATGATGCCATTAAAAGAAAATTGATTTGCGATCGCAAGGATTTTCTTTTAAGCTTTAAGTACCTGGATACGCGGATTGTTCAAGCAATTTAGTAACAGCTCGATATGAACTGTTTGAGCTGGGGGCAAAGGATTCGAACCTCTATATACAGATTCAGAGTCTGCAGTCCTACCGTTAGACGAGCCCCCAAAAAGGGTGCAGGCACTATTTTACCATTTCCTCATAAAGCCGCAAGTATTTCTCGCGATCCTTCCAAACGGGAAATCGTCTTTTCTTTGCCTAACACATACATACAGTCAAACAACGGTGGTGTGATCCTTTGGCCAGAGATCGCCTCTCTCAAATAACTGAGGAGCTGCCTGGGCTCCAGAGCTTCTTTTTCCATATAGGCGGTTATCTGCTCCTCTATGGAGGCTAATGTCCAGGTTTCTATTGATCTGACAACTTCAATTACTTTTTCGGATATTTCTTTTGATCTTTCAAGCGAAATATCCCGGATCAATAAAGCGTCTGGTTCGTGTGAAATATCTTCCTTAAAAAGAAATTCACACATCTCAACAGAATCGTCTAACGTGATGATACGCTCCTTCAATGCAGGAGCTATTTTTTCCAATTGATCAATAGGTGCATCAATATTATTCTTTTTAAAAAACGGGCTTATCCGTTCGGCTAATTCTCGTTCAGATAATTTCTTAATATGCATTTTGTTGAAATGATCCAATTTTGAAAAATTGATTGCCGCAGGTGATGGATTCAGCTTTTCCAGAGAAAATTTTTCAACCAGATCGTCAAGCGTAAAATATTCGGTGTGATCGTCATAGCTCCACCCCATCAATGCGATCCAATTATTTACTGCCTCAGGCAAATATCCCAAGTCTTCCAGGTCTTTAATGAAAATTGAATATCCATCATTACTTAACTGCACAGCTTCTCTCTTGCTCATCTTTCCTTTACCGCTGGGTTTTAGGAAAACTGATAAGTGCACCCATGTGGGTTCATTCCACTCAAATGCCTGCCAGATAAGATGATGCAGTGGGGATGTGGGCAGCCACTCCGACCCTCGGATGACATGTGTGATCTTCATCAAATGGTCATCTACAGTTGCGGCCAGATGATACAGAGCCCAGCCATCGGATTTCACAATGATGTAGTCATCCAGGTTTTTATTTTCAAACGTGATCTCTCCTCTCAATAGATCATTTACGACCGTTTTTCCCTCTTTAGGCGTTTTAAATCGGATAACATATGGTTCACCGTTTTCAATCCGTTTTTCTGCTTCTTCGAGTGAAATGGTTCGACATGATCCATCATAATGCGGAGGTTGTTTCTGTTTCTGCATTTCTTCTCGGACCTGCTTCAATCTTACTGTTGAACAGAAGCAATAGTAAGCCCAACCTTTTTCTACTAACTGTCTGGCATATTTCTGATAAATTTCTTTTCTTTCCGACTGTCTGTATGGTCCATAGGGTCCGCCTTTTAGAGGACCTTCATCCCAATCAATTCCCAGCCAATGTAATCCGTTTATCAGTTCTTCTTCCGCCCCTTCAACCAATCGCTTCCGATCAGTATCTTCAATGCGGAGAATGAATTGCCCACCAGTTTTCTTTGCGATCAGGTAATCATATAATGCTGTACGAGCAGAACCCAAATGAACGTGTCCTGTAGGTGAAGGGGCAAATCTGACCCGGTATGATGTCTGTTCGTTTATCATATATCTCCAATATTAATAATTTTTATTTCTTCTTAAACTTACACTTTCAACTAATCCAATCCCCATAATAGTGCTCAGCAGAGAACTACCTCCATAACTCAGGAATGGAAATGGTAATCCCGAGACAGGAACCACATTCAAATTCACTCCAATATTTACCGCAGCCTGAAAAAAGATCATAGCCGCGTAACTATAAGCGATCAACGAGCCGTAAAGATCACTGGCATTCTTCCCAATATCCATACAGCGCCAAATGACGAAAAGAAGCAATGCAATAATGGAAACAGTTCCTACAAAACCAAATTCCTCTGCCATAGCAGAAAAAATGAAGTCAGTATGCCGCACTTTTAAGAAACGCAGCTGAACTTGCGTTCCCTGCCCATATCCTTGCCCAAACAAGCCTCCTGAACCGATCGAAATCTTTGCTTGCTCAACATTATATTCTTCACCATGACGGGCTTCTGGATCCGGGAATAAAAAATTGATAATCCTTGCCTGTTGATAATCTTCTAAAAGAGGAAACGCTGCTGTGATCAGGATCATGCCTATCACTACCAAAATGACTAAATATTTAAGAGGCAGACCGCATATCCACAACAATGAGAACCAGATCACCATAATAACAATCGATGTACTAAGATTTGGCTGAATCAATATCCAGATCACCACGCCCATTGTCATAAGAAAACTCTCGCCAATCCAGCGTAGATCGTGCGGTTTATCCTGATTACGGGCGAAATAATCGGCAAGCACCATGATCATCAATATTTTCACTATCTCAGAAGGTTGGATCAAAATAACGCCAGTATCAAGCCACCGAGCAGAGCCAAATCTTGCCTGTCCAACCACATAAATAACTACCAGCGAGACAATTGCGAAAATATACATAAACCGCGCGAGAGAACCCCAGTAATGATAATCAATAGCAGCCATTACCAATAACATTACTGTTCCCCCTGCTAAGAAAATCGGTTGTCTGGAAACTGATTCGGCAAGGACTTCATTACCAGCAATTGCTGATTGGATCATCATGATCCCAAAGATGCTTAAAAACAATGCTGCCCCGAAAAGCCAGAAGTCAAAATTTCGCCAAAGATTTCTTCGCATAAATTAGCCTGATCTTATTATTTACCGTTTTCCGAACGGTTTTAATGGAATATCAGCTACCAAACGTTGTTCTCTCCCGTCATGCATAATCGTGATCTTAACTTTAGAGGGATCAATTGATACATGATTTGAAATGACCTGAAGCAATTCATCCTTCATATCTTCTAATGCTGTTGAGGTAAGGTCTGTGCGATCATGGATCAAAACTAGTTTCAATCTTTCTTTCGCTTCATCTGCGCTTTTTGTTTTTCCAGAAAATCTTGAAAACCAGTCGCTCATCCTATTCTCCTCCCGTGTTAAATATTTTAGATAATCGATGCAGTATGCCGTCCTTGTTTTCAAGGTCGATCAACGGAATATCATCACCCATCATCCTTCGGGCAATATTTTGAAATGCTTTTCCAGCTATTGATCTCTCTTCGGTTACAACTGGTTTCCCAATATTTGTACTCTTAATTACATTCTCGTCTTCAGGAACAATACCGATCAATTTAATTGCCAATAGTTCAAGCACATCTTCCGAATCCAACATGTCCCCGCGTTTAACCATTTCAGAATTCAACCTGTTAATGATAAGTCGGGCAGGTCCTTTCTCTTCGGATTCGATGATACCAATGATCCGATCTGCATCTCTTACTGCGGATACGTCAGGATTAGTAATTATCAGGACTTCATTTGCAGCAGCAATTGCATTTTTAAAACCTCTCTCAATACCGGCTGGTGAGTCAATAATGATCCAATCAAAATCATCTTTTATTTCATTACATAATTCGATCATATCGCTTGGCGAAACAGCATTTTTATCTCGTGTTTGAGCTGCCGGGATCAGATACAATTCTTCGAACCGCTTATCCTTTATCATCGCCTGCCGAATTCGGCAACGGCCTTCGATCACATCCACAAGGTCATATACGATCCTGTTTTCAAGCCCCAACACAACGTCTAAATTACGTAGTCCAATATCACTATCGATACAAACAACTTTTTGGCCTAATTGAGCCAAAGCGACAGAGATATTTGCGGTGGCAGTGGTCTTCCCTACCCCACCTTTTCCTGAGGTAATCGTTACTATTTTTGCAGTCATGCTTTCTTATTTTAATGTTTGCGCTTAACCTTTCGTTTATTTTTTGCTCTCCCAGTAATTCAAGCTGATTTTCTTATCAATTACTTCTGCTCTCACTGGTCTATTCTTTAATTTTCGAAGAAATTTATTCTCCTTAAGTGAACAATTGGCTATGCGCAAATTGATGGGGTCTAATTCAATTGCACACACTACCTCTTTTTCTGATCCTTCCACGCCCGCGTGAACTGAACCGCGCAGCTTACCCCAAATAATCACGGATCCGGTTGAAATGATTTCCCCTCCAGGATTTACGTCCCCATCTATGAAAACATTTCCTGTATATTTAATTGATGTACCAGACCGGATGGTTTTTTTAATAAATAACCCGGGTTCTCCATCGAGGATCGCATCTTTAAATGCAGATGGGCTGTCTTTTAATACGCTTTTACGCGTTTCAAATCCCAGTGTCTCTGCATTCACATTTGTCACTTGCGAATTACTTAGAATAGCAAATAATTTTACCCCACGATCAAAGAGCTCATCTCGCAATCTAGCCAATTCAGCAGCCCGCAAGGATCTTTCCCCAATTTCAATGGCAATTTTTGCTCCATTAAAGAATTGAGCTTTTTCATCGATCTGGGATAGTAGTTGAGATTGCACCTTTGTCCATTTTTTATCATCTAGAGTGATCAATAAGCCTTCTTTAAATCCTTTTATCGGGAAACCACTTATCGTCTTCGTTTCAGTCATGAAGTTTAATTTTCTTGGACTCCTTCATCAATCGCCTTAAGTTCGAAATAAACATTCAAGATCTTCTGGA
>JAUSPC010000177.1 GCA_030655835.1 Pelolinea sp. | reverse complement strand
AAATGTCTGTCATTCACATCACCTGTGGTATACTTAAATAATCACTGTTGCACTTGAGACTTGAATTCAGCTATCAAAAAATAAAAAAAAAGCCCTTGCGGGCTTTGTTCCAGGTGCCCCCAGGGAGATTCGAACTCCCGTTTTAGCCTTGAAAGGGCTGCGTCCTGGTCCCCTAGACGATGGGGGCATCAGGGAGAAATTTTACCATATCTTGATTGTTTGCAAGAGAGAAAAATATGCCTTATGCGCTCAATGGCCGCACACATTCTGCGCTGTCGTTACGCGGGTTGTTGACCGTCAAACCGACTGGATGCGCGTGCATCTTTTCTGCGGGGTAGGGCGCCAACATTGCCTGTAGATCGTTTGCGGGCTGCTCAGAAAGCCAATTCCAGCAGGTGGTTTTATCAAGGATGACCGGCATGCGGTCGTGCGCCTGCGCGACGAGTTCATTCGGTGGGCAGGTGATGATCGAACAGGATCGTACTTCGTCACCTTCAGGTTCCTGCCAGGCCTCCCAGATGCCAGCAAAAGCGAATGGTGCCCCGTTCGTAAGCTGAAAATAATACGGAACTTTGTGTGACCCTTTGGCCGCCGGTTTCTGCCACTCATAAAAACCATCCGCCAGGATCAGGCAGCGCCGTTGTTTGAAAGCGGCCCGGAAAGAAGGTTTCTCCTGGATGGTTTCTGAGCGGGCGTTGATCATGCGGTTGCCGATGGCAGGGTCTTTCGCCCAATGTGGGATCAATCCCCAGCGCAGCATCTCCACATCCCGCTCGGTTGGATCTAAAACAACTGGTATATTCTGCGACGGGGCGGTATTGTAGCGCGGCGTCCATTCGGACAGCACTTTCCCAAGATCAAGTTCCTGCTGAAAAAAAGCTGGTTCCAGGGTGATGGTGAAGCGACCGCACATGATCCTCCTCGAATAGACATACAACTTATCACTGGACTGGTCGTATATTATTATAGTGGAATATTGACTATTCTAATGATCCATAAAACTGGAGAAATAATGAAAATTACCATATTAGACGGCGCGCTGAACAGTACACTCAAGTCGTGGAAAACATATCTGCACGGATTGACTGCGGCACTAGAACACAAAGGTCATGAGGTTAACCATTTCAACCTGAAGGATAATGATCTTCACTACTGCACAGGCTGCTTTAAATGCTGGGTGCAGACGCCCGGTATTTGCACCATTTTAGATGACAATCAAAAGATCAACCGTGTCATTATCAACTCTGATCTTGTTCTGTTCGCCTCACCGCTTGTGATGGGGTTTGCCACTTCTTTACTTAAGAAAAAAATGGACCGCATGATCCCGCTTGTGCATCCCTATTTAACAGTGGAACACGGCGAGGTCCATCATTTACCACGCTACGAGAAATACCCGCTATTTGGATTGCTTGTCCAGCCAGAAAAAGCTGATGGGGAAGATACACTCACCATTGTGACCCAAATTTTCTCCCGTACCACGCGCAACATTAAGAGCAGACTTGCTTTTTCAGCAACAACCTCTGAGCCCGTTCAAAAAATTGTCGAGCGCATTGAAAATGCTGCCCAGGGAAAAGATCGTTTCGAGCCCATATTCCGAAAGAAAAAGTTAGAGCAAGTTGGAAAGATCACTTCTATGACGATCTTTAATGGATCGCCTCGCGGAAGGTCGGGTAATACGCCGATCCTGCTGCAAAAAATAATGGATGGATTTATATCGGTCGAGGGAAATACAGCCGAAATGAACCACCTTTTTCAAACAAAAAAGAGATCCGAATTTGCGCATGCGTTTGAGAATGCTCAGTGTGTGCTGATCGGCTTTCCTTTATATACCGATGGAATGCCTGGGATCGTGAAAGAATTCATCGAAGGGTTAGAACCGTTTGTGAAACGAAAAAACAACCCTCCAATGGCTTTTCTGGTGCAATCCGGCTTTCCTGAAGGACTGCATTCCCGATATGTCGAGCAGTACCTGATCTCGCTTACAGACCGCTTGAACAGCCCCTATCTGGGGACACTTGTTCGCGGTGGGTGTGAGGGGGTACGCTTGCAGCCGGAAAATTTCAACCGCAAGATGTTTGGCGCGCTAAACGCGCTCGGAAACCAGTTGGGTATGCAGGGCGGCTTTGAAAAAGAATCTATTGGCGCCTTGTGTTCACTTGAGCGGTATCCTAAAGCTTTGATCCCGCTGATCAGCCTTTTAGAAAAAACACCCATGCTGCAAATGTATTGGAGCAGCCAGTTGAAGAAAAATAATGTGTTTAACGACCGTTTCGCGAGACCTTATGAGGAAACCATTGATTAGAATTAAATGTATCTAAGAAAATCATTGGCAAAGAATGGATAAATTAAAGATATAATTTATGTAACTAAAGAAAAGGTAAACCCATGCGTATAATAACGGACAGTGCGACTGACACAAATCTATTACAGGACAGCGAGTTGGATGTTTCCATAATTCCATTGAAGGTGAGTTTAGGTGAAACAAGTTACCGTGATGGGGATATTAAACCTGATGATTTCTACAAAGAATTAGAAAAAAGTACCATATTACCAATTACATCCCAGCCATCTGCTGGAGAATTCGCCGAGGCCTATCGTAAGATTGCGAAAGAAGATAAAGATATCCTTTCAATTCATTTGAGTTCAGGATTGAGCGGTACGGTCAATTCAGCTCTGGCAGCAGAAAAAATGGTCCCGGAGGCGAATATCACCATCGTGGACACTAAAACAGTATCTGCCGCTGCGGGATGGCAGGTCTGGGCAGCGTCGAGAGGGCTGAAACTTGGATGGTCAAAGGACAAGATCCTGGCGAAATTAGAAGAGATCGCTGCGGCCACTTCAACTTTTTATACACTAAACGAATTGAAATACTTGATCCATGGGGGACGCATCAGTCACATGAAGGGTCTCATTGCATCTGTTTTAAACATTAAACCAATGATTGGGGTGGATAAGGAACTAGGCACCTATACCCAGGAAGGGCAGGCACGTTCTTTTAACAAAGCAATAGATGGATTGGTAAAGATCATGGGGAAGACAATGTCTTCAACCGAAAAAATGCGTGTTGTGGTTGTGCATACTGGTAATCCGGAAGGTGCACAAACACTAAGAGACAAAATTAATGATGCCTTTAATTGTGACTGGCTGCCAAACGGGCAAATATCCATTGTTCTCGGTGCGCATACAGGCCCTAGTATGATAGGTGTCGGATTTGCGAAAGCGTCAGTTTTTGAAGAGTTTAATTAATAAATTATTAACCAAAAAAAACGCGCTTTCTGATAAGATATAAATGGTTTAGAGGAACCTACCTCGACTATTTGGTCGAGGTATTTATATGTATATTCCAGAACGATCTAAAAAGAAGATTAAAAATGAAAACAAGAAGAACTGATCTGCGAAATATTGCCATCATCGCGCATGTTGACCACGGGAAAACCACCCTTGTGGATGGGATGCTGCGGCAGGCGCATATTTTTCGTGATAACCAAATAGTAGCAGAACGCGTGATGGACTCTAATGATATTGAAAGGGAACGCGGGATCACGATTTTATCAAAAAACACAGCGATTTCTGTATGGGATGAAAAAACCAACCAGCAAGTAAAGATCAATATTGTTGATACACCCGGACACGCAGATTTTGGTGGCGAGGTAGAACGTGTGATGAATATGGTCGACGGCGTACTTCTCCTTGTGGATGCAGCGGAAGGGCCAATGCCGCAAACCCGATTCGTGTTGAAGAAAGCGTTGGAAATGGGCCATCAAGCGGTAGTAGTGATCAATAAAGTTGACAGGCGAGGCGCTGACCCGACTCTGGTTGTAAATCAAACCTTTGACCTGTTTATTGAACTCGGTGCGTCTGAAGCACAGGCGGATTTTCCGATCGTATATACACAGGCAACCGCCGGGCGTGCCGGAACCACCGCAGAATTGGGAAACGATTTAAAACCTTTGTTTGCGGCCATTATTGACCGAATACCAAGCCCAGAAGTTGAGATGGATGAACCTCTGCAGTTGCTGGTCACAGCATTGGGATATGATACCTACCGCGGCGTTACCGCGCTTGGACGCATTCATTCCGGAAAAATTTGTATCGGCCAGTCTCTTGCACGCATAAAGATCGATGGGCAGATAATGCCTGAAGAAGCCCGTTATCTGTATGTGCATAATGGATTAGATAAAGTGGAAGTCGAGGAAGCAGAGGCAGGTGAGATCGTTGTGCTTGCTGGATTGGATGATATCAAGATCGGCGAAACTCTCGCAGACCCGGATGATCCACGGGCGCTGCCGCCCATCAGGGTGGAAGCGCCAACTGTGCGGATGACTTTTGGGGTGAATACTTCTCCATTTGCCGGTAGGGATGGGCGCTGGGGGACTTCGCGCAAGATCCGGGAACGTTTGTTTGACGAACTTCGTCTAAACGTGGCGCTCCGTGTCGAAGAAACTGCCACCAGTGAGAATTTTCTGGTATCCGGCAGAGGTGAGCTGCATCTGGCGATTCTGATCGAAACAATGCGTCGGGAAGGATTTGAATTCCAAGTATCCCGACCGGAAGTGATCTTTAGGGAAAGCTCAGACGGGAAGACGCTTGAGCCATTTGAAGAAGTGCACATCGAGACGAGCACGGACACAACCGGTGCAGTAGTTGAAATGCTGGGGGTGCGGCGCGGGCGTATGATCGATATGCGAGAAATGAGTGACGGCAGCGTCCGAATGGTTTATATTGTACCCACTCGAGGGATGCTGGGTTTCCGCTACCATTTCCTGACTGCCACACGTGGGTTGGGAGTGATGAACACACTCTTTCATGGATATGATCATATGGTGGGCGAGATCGCCTCACGGTCTAATGGATCTCTGGTTGCCTGGGAAAGAGGAACAACCAACACATACGGGTTAAGGAACGCTGAAGAACGCGGGAACCTCTTTTATGGTTCAGGTGTAGAAGTGTATGAGGGTATGGTTGTTGGAGAATATTCACGCTCTGAAGACCTAACGCTGAATGTCTGCAAGAAAAAGCAGCTTACCAATATGAGGCAATCAAATCGGGATATCGAAGTGCGCCTGGCAACCCCCTGGACGATGAGTTTGGATGAAGCCATTGAGTACCTTTCAGATGATGAACTTCTGGAAGTAACCCCAATTGCATTCAGGATCCGTAAACGTATTCTAAATTCGGAGGAACGCAGCAAAAAAGTTAAGAAAGCGAAAGAGTTGTTAGAGGATATTTAAAATTCCTTTCCGAACTACTTTTCATTATAAAAAGCGCTTTTTTCCAATTAAATATCACATATAAATTATGGCTGCAATCGGCTATAATTTTTTTATTAATCTGAAGAGGCGTTATGTATAGAAAAATAATTGAATGTATCCCAAATTTTTCCGAAGGTAGAGATCAACATGTTGTAGATAGTATTCTTGAGGTGTTTAATGCGTTTAGCAGCATACAAGTATTAGATCATCATTCTGATAAAGACCATAACCGCACAGTGGTCACAATTCTTGGATCACCAGAGGAAGTCGAGGAAGCTGTCTTTCAGGTGATTAAAAAGGCAGGCGAACTGATCGATATGGATAAACATGAAGGGGCGCATCCACGGATAGGCGCAACTGACGTTGTGCCATTTGTTCCGATCCAAAACATGGGTGTTCAGGAATGTGTCGAGATGGCAGTGCGCATAGGCGATCGGGTGGGAAATGAACTGAATATTCCAGTGTACTTATATGAAGAAGCGGCACGTATCCCTGAACGTAAAAATCTTGAGTTTGTTCGAAAAGGACAATACGAGGGATTAAAGGAAGAAATTCGAACCGACCCAACCCGAAAACCTGATTTTGGCCCATCTGAGCTGGGAAAAGCAGGCGCTACTGTGATAGGTGCACGCGAGGCATTGATCGCTTTTAATGTGTACTTGGCTACAGAGGATACAGCGATAGCGAAGAAGATTGCTAAAACGATCCGTTTCTCTTCTGGAGGACTGCGTTTTGTCAAAGCGATGGGAGTTCTGGTTGACGGACAGGCGCAGGTTTCGATGAATCTGACAAATTTTAATAAAACGGCCATTCCACAGGTGATGGAAATGATCCGCATAGAAGCGAAACGCTATGGAACGGTAGTGCATCACAGTGAACTGGTAGGACTGATCCCTCAGAAAGCGTTGATCGATTCTGCGATCTGGTATCTGCAGTTGGACCAATTCTTAGATGACCAGATCTTGGAACGCAAATTGGACCATGCCGGCAGTGTATCTGAAAGCAAACAAGGATTTGAGTTCTTAGATGACTTAGCTAGCCAGGAACCAACGCCTGGCGGTGGGTCTGCGGCTGCCTTCACCGCTGCTGAAGCAGCAGCTCTCACCGCAATGGTGGGACGGGTAACACTTGGAAAAAAGAAATATGCGGATGTGCACAAGGAAATGGAAGGACTGGTACATCAAGCAGATGAGTTAAGGCAATCTCTCTCAAATCTCATCACTGAAGATTCAGCGGCGTTTGAACAAGTCATGCAGGCTTACAAGCTGCCAAAGGAAACGGCAGAACAAGATTATACACGGGGAACTGCTATTCAAGCAGCGACCCTTAAAGCGGCTGAAACCCCGTTGGAGACGTGTCAGGAAGCATTGAAGGTATTACGGTTAGCAGGTGTGGCTGCGGAAAAAGGAAATAAGAACGCCATCACAGATGCTGGAACCGCATCTTTATTGGCAATTGCCGCGATCTCAAGTGCGGGCGCAAATGTGAGGATCAATCTACAATCGCTTTCAGATGAAGATATCCGAACCAATATTTCAGACCAATTGGAAAAAATCGAAATTGAAACACGGAAATTAGATAAACAAATTAGATCTCAGCTAAAAACCCGTTCGCAGATCGAATTGCTTTGATACAATCATTTTCCATGAAGAAATACTTTCAACCGTTACTTATTTTTCTAATTTTTTCCGTGGGTTTCCTGAATGCGTGTAAACCCACCCAGGAAATAACTGGTGAGCCAACACCAACTGAGGAAACAACAGCTATCCCGAGTGTGGTTAAGGTTACGGTTCCTCCCTATATACCTGATGCCCTCAAAAATATACTGGTTGATATGCAATCGGTTGTTCTAACTGCTTCGTTAGATGAAGTGGGCGTCCGGTTGGATGTGAGCTCTGAAGAACCGG
>JAUSPC010000131.1 GCA_030655835.1 Pelolinea sp. | reverse complement strand
CGGGCCAAAACTTCCGCATCCGCTCGAGAAATTCTAAAGGATATGATCGTCTGTGCATTGCCTAAGGCCGTCTGCAAGCCACTGCTGAGCTGGGCAATGCTTTGATTGGCTAAGATCATATGCAGGCCAAACTTTCTTACCTGAGAGAGCATCTGGCTGAATGTTTCTGCAGCTCCTGGATTGCAGGCAAAATCCTGGAACTCGTCAATATAGAGATAATAGGGTTTTCGATCCTTGTGCTGCATACGTGAGCGGGATAAAGCGGCATGTTCAAATCCGGTCACGATCAATGTCCCAAATAAACGCTTGGTCTCATCATCACAATCCCCCAGATCAGCGATCAAGATTTGTCCTTTGTCCATGATCTCGCGGATATTCAAATGGTTCTCTTTCTGTCCTAACATGTAGAAGATATTGGGATTGTCTGTCAGCGCACTGACTTTATTGGTAGTACTCCCCATCATAACAGCCCGGTTCTTACCCCATTCTGCGAATTCATTTTCAAAGAATGCCTTGCAATCCGACTGCACCTTCGGATCAGGAATCTGCTCTAAAACAGTTTCCCGGAAAGCATCATCTGTGAGCAGCGGATACAGATCACAGATCGTTCGTTCAGTTTCTACCAATGCGGATAAGGAAGCCCGCATCACCTGTTGAAAACGAGGTGGTTCTTGGAGCGTACGTGACCAGGTGCGCATGAAAGAATTGATCACCCGTTGGCAAATTTCATACGTTTCGGTTTCTTGATCTGGTCTGGCTAAGACATTGAAGGGGATCATGAAATCTCTGCGTCTGGGTGCCACATAAATAATGCGTTTGAAGTTTTCTGTATCGGAAAAATACTTATCAGCGATCAGTGATTGCAGGATGTCTTTGGCCAGGTCTCCATGCGGGTCGATGATCGCACAGCCCCGCTTGGCTTTGATATCCTGCAGGATACAACTTTGCAGGAACTTGCTCTTGCCTCTACCGGTCAGCCCAACCACATACGAATGGAAGTTGCGTACATGCGGAGAAATACTAAACCTGGGGAATAATCCACAAGGACCTGTGCGTCCGAGCACCAGATCCTGGTTGGATTTCTTCAAGTGTCTGTTTAACAGATTCTTCATTATGCTGCATGATTTCTATGTTTTTTTTATTAATTGCTGATGCGTTTGGACATCGTGTTGAATGTGCCAGTAAATTGAAGCAGGTCTTCCTCAAAGATAATGAGTGTGTTCCTGGTCTGCTCCTGGGTCTCTTTATTGATTCTACTTTCTGAGATCTTCAGATACGGATTCCCGGTTGTGGTTGTTTCAATATCAAAGAAATAGGTTCTCGAAGATGTTTTTAGCATTTCATGTTCATTGTTTGTTTCCATATTTTTCACCCCCTTATAGATAGACAATGGATGGCGTTGCTTGGAAAGATTTAATAACCCTTTCGCCAACGATTCCGCTTGTCTAAGTAAATCATCAATCGTTACAAATTCGTCTCTCCCTTCTTTTATTGGATTGCTATCCCATTCGTCTCTCATTTCGTTGGCATACATTAACATATTCGTTTAACCAAAGTCAAGTGGGAAAAAAGTCTTGACACATACCCTACCTAAGATCTATATTAATTTTGCTGACGCAAAATTCAATTGTTTTTATATCTCCTTGGGAAATATTCTAGGATCCCAAGATAAAAACAATGAAAGATCCTTTACAGCGCCTTGGTGAATTTATGTTGACAACCTTTTCACCAGCCGTTCTTTTTATTCCGGCGGTACCGGCCTACCAGCTTTCCGTTCGGATTTCTCCTAGGTCGTAGTGGCATATATAGCCACGCATCCCTTGCGGGAGGATTTAGCAGACGACATCTCTTACTCACTGATAGGGCTTATGAAGTTAACATAACTTCTTGGATGGATAGTTGTCAAGAATATTATTGCACCTTGATTGTATGGTGGCATTATTTGTTGGTGGCATTAGTGATTTATTTGACAGTATTATCGACAACAACGTCATCAGCCATTAAAGAATTCGTACTATCTCTGAAAGGAGTACGTCTAAACTAGCAGCACTGTGGCTAACTTGAGTTTTGGATGGTAAAGATTCCTTATTTCGAATATGTGTGTGTAAATGTTGGTCGGCTATTTTTCGTAGTGACTTATCTAAATGTTCCATTGTCTCTTTGAATGATTTGCCACCATTATAGTTATTGCATAATTCTTTAAAAGAATTGGCTTTAAAAATTGGCGGAACATGGTCGAGAATCGCACGCACTAACATAGTAGAAGCCATGAAGCAATTTTCTGTATAGCAGGTGTTTAACTCCTCACACAGATGAATCAATTTTGCTAAATCGAACCTGGGTGATTTAATGGCTTTTAATTCTTGTAATCGTTTTTTATCGATAAATATATCAGGTGTAGTTACTGCGTTTTGATTTTCCTTTGTTTCTTTATTAGCTTTTCCCTTAACTCCAATAAAATCTTCCAATCTGGAAGCGAGATTTCCCAAATCAATCATATCAGCGGCCATGCCACGCGCTTCCCTATAATACCGTTCAACGATTTGAAAATCTGGATTCCCATAATCTTTATTCAAATCCCATGGGTCCTCATGCCAATATTTTCCTAGCCTTACGTATACTTCTCTTGCTGTTTTTGCAAGACTCTGAATTCTTTTTACATGATGGGGCTGAACCTCATTTTGAAAATCTGAAAGGATTGATTCAATTTCCTTTATGCTCGTTTTGAAAAATTGAAAAGAATAGCCAAAGAACCCTTGTACGTTGTAGGCTATTCTCTTCCAATAATTTATTTCTTTAAGTTGGTTTTCATCATTTTCTAAAGTCTTAACTACGTCAATTAAGTTCATGACCCAATTTTTTAAATCAGCCTCCATGTCTTCAAACGATTGATGGGAATAATCCGTATCTCCTACTAACATCCCTCTTGCCATTGTTAAAATCTCCTTACTTGTAAAATTGCTATTAAATCCTTATCAAGGATTATTGAATATTAATAATTATAGATGGTTTAGACAAAGAACCTTTTCTCTCTCGAGGGTAATTGAGCTCATTGATGAATTGCTTCAATCACTTGGCCTAGAATGCTGTTTTCCCCCCTGCTCTTATGGTCATACAGCAGATAATTGAGAGCAATCCTGGTAATCTCGTTTTCACTTGTACGAATCCCACCTAATCGAAAAGAATAACATATTTCTAATAATGCTTTCTTTTCTTCCCGTGTGATCCGGTACGTGCCCGCCTCTTTCCCGGTATGTCTAACCGCTTGACGAATATATTCAACCACATCATCCTGGTTATCTGGTGGCATGGTAGCATGGTTGCTTGATAGTGAACCTGGTATCTTGGTATCAGCATCCTTGTTCTGGAAAAGAGGGCTCTCTGCTAATCCTGAAGGTTTCATCGCTTGAGCACCTCCTTGACCAATGCTTGATAGGATTGTGATCCTTTGCTGTGGGGAGCATAATCGAAGACATGCGTATGGTTAGAATGCGCTTCTTCTAAGCTAATGTTTTTGGGGATCGTGGTTTGGAAGATCAACTCACCAAAATACTCTCGTAATTGGCCTTCCACGTCCCTTGAGACGTTTGTTCGTTCGGTAAAGGTACATAATACTCCCAGGATGTCTAATCGTTCGTTTAGCTTGGTCTGCTTCACCATTTGAAAAGCCTCCTGTAACTGCACCAAACCGGTCAGGGCAAAGAACCCGGTGGATACTGGAATGACCAATTTCTCGCTGGCAGTCAGGGCATTTATAGTCAATAACCCTAAAGATGGGGGAGTGTCAATAATGATGTAGTCATATTGATCATCAAACGGAGATAACGCACCTTTCAAGCGATCACTACGGTTATCGAATGCTTGCGATAATTCAAGATCAAACCCGGACAATCGGATATGAGAAGGCGCTAAAAAGAGATTATCTGTATTCGTCTCTTTGATGATGTTGGATAGGGGATAGAAATTCAATAGGACATTGTACAAGGTCTCCTCAATGGGTACCTCATCCGATTCTGGGATGAAAACCCTGGTTGTATTTCCTTGGGGGTCTAAATCAACCAATAAGGTTTTATAACCCTTTAGAGCCAATCCTGCAGCTAAGTTTATCGATGTGGTGCTCTTGCCGACACCCCCTTTTTGATTGGTAACAGCAATGATCATAATGGTTGATTGCGCCTGAGATACTCGGAAGCGATCAGGCGCATAAAAGCGGATAATGAAATATTCCGTTTGACAGCTTGTTTTTCCAGCAAATGTTTCAAATAATCGGGTGTATGGAATTTAATGACCGAGTCATTTTTATAGATAGTACTGATTGTTTGGGTCAATTCTTGTACCTGTTTGGGCATACATATATACAAGCAAAATTATTAACCATTGTCAACAAGATTCTCGTATTGACATAGTCCTTAAGTTTGATATAGTGTGCGCATGAAAAATAACCAGGGCGGATTTATAGATATCTCACCGATCATAAAATCACTAATTTGGGTGTTCCTGCTTTTGATTGGGGTGTTAGTTAGATGGATGATGGCTAATGACTATTTCTGTTTTGACGAAAGATATTGTGATAAACAATTTCTAAACATATTGGAATGAATATGGTAGGGCCAGAGCAATTAATTATCCCGATTCTCAGTGATATGTACCAATGGGGAAAAGGGCAAGTGCAGAGATTGCGAAAACCTGGCATGTATGAAGTTCTGAATTACGAATCCACTATTGAAATATTGGATCCGAAGGGTAAACAAGCGATATTTAGTAAGGTTGAAGAACTAAAGATATTACAAGATAATGTGATAGCTATCCAAGATCAAGCATGGGGGGATGGGAAAATTCTTCTCGATTATCAATGCACGCCCGGTGTTCCGGTTGATTTTTACCGGTCTGGACATAAAACTTATATTCTTATTTCATTAAGGGACGTGAAGCAAAAAGGGAATCAAGCCAATTTCCAGGTTCAATGGAAAATTAAGAATGGGTTCTTAAAACCCATGGGGTACTGGGCGACAGATGTCAATCATTACACGCAAAAGATAAAGGTTGTTATCCTTTTTCCAAAGGAAAGGAAACCTTTGAAATTGGTAATAGTAGAAACCAACCGTCAAAAAACCAAGGAATTGCCAAAGGAATCAATAACTCAATTACCTGATAAACGCTGGCAGGTTACCTGGGAAAAAAGGAATCCAAGGTTATACGAGCATTACATCTTGAAGTGGGAATGGTGAAGAATTAAGTACCGGAACCGCCACCCATGGTGACCTCCTTGTTTCATGAAGATACCCACATTATACACGCTTGCGTGCATATAGTCAAGTCTTCTTGGATTTTCTTCCCGGTCGGTGCTCTTGTTGAGTATATTCCATTATGAAATCTTTTGTTGTTATCCAATCCCTTCCAATTTTCTTTCCCTTTATTATTCCTTTTCCCATAAGACGACGTAAATGATCACTAGACAAACCACAAATCGATGATGCTTCAGTCAGGGAAATTAAATCATTGAAGGAAATGTTTTTATTAAACATAGTTATTATTTTATAATCATTTCGAAAAATAAGCGTAGAACAATCAGGCAATTATTGTTATTATAAGGAATGTAAAATTATTTAACAACCAATAATATTACAACATTTGGATACCCTGATGTAGAATACTAACCACTTAAATTGTTACAATAACCAAGTTGCTTATTTTGCTTATAAAGTTATTTTCCCTTCTCTCAAATCAGCAAACCATCTTGAATAACCTTCGGGTTTCAGCAGATCAAATGTATAGAACTGCTTAATTTCAGATTTGTATTCCTTATCAAAATTACCCGGCAAAGGTAGTTGTAGCTTTTCATTAACTGCTTCAAAATGCTGTTTTGCCCATTCCGACTTTGCCGGGGTGGCTTCGTCATCATCTTCATCAGATTTTATTTCCACAACGCGTATAAGTGTCT
Source organism: Pelolinea sp. (assembly GCA_030655835.1). Lineage (GTDB taxonomy): Bacteria > Chloroflexota > Anaerolineae > Anaerolineales > Anaerolineaceae > Pelolinea. The sequence continues at coordinate 12,567 of JAUSPC010000131.1, read as the reverse complement.
CGCATCCTTTGTCTTGTAAGTCTTTTAGGTGTTCAAGGTTTTTTACCACCCCTTTCTTTTTCAAGATTGCCAAATAATCATCCAAATTTATCTTGATGAAGAAATCAGGGTTAAATCCTTGACGAACCCTATCCTTTCCGCCTTTCCAGTATTCATAATTAATTGAGTAAAAACCCTTATCTGGCGATTTGATCCACGCATCCAGGTATTGGGAATGCTCTAATAGAAGAAATACAAATTCTTTCTCAGGGTGGTGAGATACCAGAACGGTACTTTGTGGCGTCTTGAAAACGAAGGTGTTGACAACATAGGGAGGCCGATCATCATTTGGAACCAAAGACCTGACATATTCTTTATTTTTTTCAAGCAAACCGGTGGCATCCACAAAACTAAACCCTGGCTGCGAAGTGGCCTGGTCTTTTGGTTTGCGAGACTTAATCAGATGATCCAGTAACGCTTTTGTTTTTTCATCAACTTCTTCTTTGTACATCTCGCTTAAAAATGCAGTGGCATCTCTTTCAAGTTCACCAATTCTCACCGATCCACGTTCAGTCTTTGATGTGCTGATAGGTACGAGATCCCCTTTGATATTATCGAAGACCCGTTTTTTCGTCCCTTTTGGTAAAAATAAGTTGAAATATAGGTAAATTTGTTTTTTGTTAGCTTCCGTTAGCCCATTTTCAGGTATCCCGGATTTCACCATAGCATCCAGGATAACATTTCTTATTTCCTCTTCAGAGGGGCACCGATCTTGCGCACCATTGCCAAAATCAAAATGAATTCCTTCAAACTCTCTCCCTTTGTAGCGCCGGTATAACCCATCGACAATGCTATCTAAAGTAACCAAATTTTTCTTGAGCACATATTTATCTGTACCCTGAAGCCGTTCAATTCTTACATTTTCATTGACATCAAATTTTGTCATGAGTAATTCACGCATTGAAAGTGTTACCGCTTCTTCTTGGGGAATTTCCTCAAGTTTTTCACTAGGAAGATAATTGAGATTGAAAAGTGAAAAATGATGTTTCCCCCGCCAATTATCTTTATCAATCACTTTCAATGGTTCCGACATGATGTACATATCAGCATTTGTGACAGCATCCAACAATTCCCGAATATGGTCGGCGAATTTTTCATGATTGGTGACAGTCAACATTGGATAGGTAGTGAGGACCTCCATATAGCTTATTTTCCTGGGGATACGTAATCCCCTCCCCAGGACTTGTGAGATCAATAATTTGGAATTGAAAATGCGTTCTTCCATTGGAACGATCTGGAAGACATTATCAACGTCCCAACCTTCCAGAAGTTTGCCAACACAAAAGATAAATTCAACCCTGCCACCCACTTTATTAGGATCGATCTCCTCAATATGATCCAACTCGTTTTTATATTCTGATTTTGACGCATTACTCACAACACAAATGACTTTTCGGCGCGCAACCTCTTCTATTTCCGACGCAGAACCAGCAGCGCCATTTATTTCGCGATCCCATTTTGCCAGGAACCTGATGAACTCTTCAGACCGGGTTTTAGCATTGGCCTGAGTTGGGCAATAAAACACCGTGACCGGTTTTACCTGCCGAACGCCGCCCTTTTTATAGGCATACTTTTCCGAATTTTCATTATGCTTGTTTAAAACAACCGCAAATCGCTTATCAGTAGTCCACTGCATTGGTTCGCCATCATCAACTTCCACGTTGATTATGGGATTTATATCCTTGATATATTTTTCATTGATCGCAGAGCGGATGTTGTAATCAAAAATCACATCTGCAAAATAGTCATCTTTGTTATATGGAGTTCCGGTAAAGCCGATATGCCGGGTGATTTCTTTATTGTTTTTGAGAAACTGCATCCACAACCGTTCGGTTTTCTCTTCGCTATCCCTGCCTTTACCGGCTTCAACCTCCTGGTCTAACTCTAAAGTTTTATGTGTTTCATTAAAATTTAGATGCGAATAGGCATGGTGGATCTCATCGCCTAAAACCAATACCTCCTCTGTCCCTTTGAACATGGTGTCGAGAATACCGCCAAACCTATAAATGGCATTAATGTTTTCAATCGTGATACTCCCATCTTCAACGGCATCATTATTGTTCAGAAGAGATATTGCCTTACCCTGATATTCTTTGGGCAGCCGGTCATTCCATTCTTTTTTATTGATAAACTCCTGGAACTTATCCCGCAGCCCTTCTTCAATAATCGTCGAAGAGGGACCTAGAACCAAAACCCGTTTTGTAAGCCCCATGACAAGGGAAAGATAGGCAATCGCAAAAATCACAAAGGATTTTCCGGTACCAGTTGCCATGTGTACAACCCCTGACAGCCGATCACCGAGAGGTAAATGCCCCAACATAATCTCTTCAGAACCGAAACGCTCTTGGATATGGACTTTCTGAACAAAGTTTTCTTTTGCCAGTTCATTGGCATTCTTATAGCCGCCGCCCCAAAGATAGATCATGGTCTGTTTGATGGCTTGATACTGATACTCGCGGCCACCGGCAACGGCACTCACGTATTCTTCAATATCCGAAAAGCGGAACTTTTCATAGTTGCACTTGCGGATGTTGATATCGAGTGTATGCTCGGAGAGATTGAGTTTTTCTACCTGTTGAATTCTTTTAAGAGGCATTGTTACTCCAGGTTGAAAGGTTTGGCTTCGTTCCCGTGTTTATCAATGGCGATCAGCCCGACGCTCTTGGTGAGACCTTCTATCTTAATTGCGCTATCTTCACCAATCTCATTGGCAAACACGGTCTGATCCATATCAAATGGCTTGCCGGTTTCATAATCCAGATCTACCAGAAGCATCGCCAAGCCGGATAAACCTTCAAACCGTTTACCCTCTTTGTTCAAGATTTTGGTATCAAAATGGGTTATTTTTATTCCTTCGCTTGTGCGTTTAGCAGCAAACTCTACATTTTCATTAAAGTAAAAAGCGGTTGAGGTGATGAGATTGTTTACGTTTACCTGAGAACTGGGCTGTTCAGTAAGGACCAGGTTGCGCGAGATGTCTTCCAATACTTTGTACGGGAAAGTGAGCATATGGAATTGAACATCCTTACCATCACGATTTTTGAGAATGGTATCTCCGATATTCGTACAACTTTCGGGTGTGATGATGTAATACTCGCCTCTCAGGCTGCCGCCAGATTGAGCGATAATTTCCTGCAGGTAAGCCTCATCAATTTTGACCTCTTTGAGGAACTGGTCGTCCCAAATCGGATAAACCTCGACTGGATGGTTTTCTATAACAGCATAAATATTGGCAAGTTTGTATTTTGAGGACTTTTCTTCATCGCGCGTTAATTGGAATAGGCCTGTTACAAAATCAATATAGGTTTCTTTGTTTTTACGAAGTTCCATGATATGCGAGAAATCATAAGCGCCGGAAGAGACCACGCAAAAAGGACTTGGCTCCTTTTTATAAGGATCACCCACTTTGACGATAACTTCTCCAATTGCACTTTTTTCTTCGAGCATCGCTTTTGACCTACCAATTCGCAACATACGCCTCTGCATGGTGTAGATGGCATGCTTACCAAAGTCGCACGCAATCCAACGGCGGCCAAGTTTTTCAGCTGCGGCAGCCGTGGTTCCAGAACCAGCAAAACAATCGATAACAAGACCGCCTGGGTTTGAAGAAGCCAAAATAATTCGCTCAAGTAGTTCTTCGGGTTTTTGAGTTGGATAATTAATTTGTTCTTTGGACTGTGAAGAAATTGCCATAAAATCAGCCCAAAGGTTTTGGACTTGTTTTCCTTCGATATCATCAGCAAATTGTTTGTAACGAGGAACTCCGTTGGCGGTAAAGTAAATTAACCCGGTTTCTAAGGCGTTATTAATTCTCTCTTGTGACCATCGCCAGTGTGTGCCATTAGGTGGATTTAGTAACCCTTTATCTCCAAAATATTTCGGTTCACCATGACCTTGTGCATTCATTGATACGGATTTATATCGTTTTTTACTCTTTTCATCGATATAAGGATATTCATCTTTTGTTTCCATATCACTTCGTTCAATGAAAATTTTGTTATAAATCCATGAGCTTGACTTTGAATACCAGAGAATTGTGTCAGTAATAATGCCAAATCTATTTCCATCATTGTGACTATAAGCTCTGCGCCACGTTATTTCGTTAATAAAGCGTTCTTTTCCAAAAATTTCATCCAATATTACCTTAATGTAATGGCTCATTTTGCAATCAAGATGTAAATAAATGCAACCATTATCTGCTAATAATTCACGCAAATATACCAAGCGCTCCCGCAAACTCTCGATAAATTCAGCAGTGGCAACCTTATCACTATAACTTCGCTCTCCGTCCTTACCTCCAAAATCGCTTTTGGTTGCAAACGGTGGGTCAATATAAATCAGTTTTACCTGCCCTTTTACTTTATCTTTAATTAACGAGTCTTCGTTTTTATAGCACGTTTTGAGAAATTGTAGATTGTCACCCTGCACAATAAGGTTTCTCCATTCGCCTTCCTTTGTTTCGCCAAAACAGCGCACAATCTGCAAAGGGGCAGCACCAATCCCTGCACTGGCTTCTGCAAGAATGGCCGCTTTGGTGCGTTTGCCGGCATATTCCAATGTGGGTATCCCGGCACGGTCAAGTGCTTGTACATCAAACTTTTCCGCTGTACCGGGAAAAAGCTTGGGCAGCAGATCAGGTGATGGTTCTGTGCCATTATTCACTGCTTCAATCAACCTGTCTTTTTCTTCTGATGTGAGGTTTAGTTTAGGCATGGGTTTGGAATTTTCCCTCCAGGAATGCATTTAGAACATCGGCCTCGGTTTCATCCTTCGCCTTTGGCCGTAAATTGAATTTGTTAATGCGCAGGAAGCGGTATCCATAACTTTCCAGTTCCAACTGGCGGGAAACATCATAGTCCAGATACTCCTGGGAAAAGTTGAGACGGTTAACATCCTGCGGATTTTTAAAATGATATTCAACGCCGTCATACTCCAGGATCAGCGTTTGTTCTTTTCCACCGCGGGCATAGGTCAAAAGAAAATCAGTGCGGTATTTAGGAATGGCAGTTTTATGTTCCGCGGCAATGTATTTACCTATATCAAACTGGGGAATGATCTTAATATGATCCCGATGGCTTTTTACGAATTGCGTTTCCAGAAGCAGACGGTAAAGCTTTTTCTCCATCTCTGAGCCAAATATGGCTTCATCTTCCACAAAGAAATCGCTTTTCTTATTCGCCTCGAGTGTCATCAGATAAAACTTGAGCGCATCACCCAGCCGGGTATTACTAAATTTCTCAATCGGCTGGCTGTGCACAAATACCATTGTGTCTTTTGCGCGGCTAAAACCCACATTTAACCGCTGCATTTTGAGGCTTCGAATAGTATCGGCAGTACCACCAACCACCGGGTAAATGCTGGCCAGGTTGGCATTTTTTAGGTTTTTATCTTCCACAAAGGAGTAATAGACAATATCGCGCTCTTCACCCTGCACTTCGCCCACAAACCAGACAACCAACTTATGAACGCGTTTCATGATGGTCATATTAAGTTTCTCGTTGATGGCTTGCTCCATCCGTTCTTGCTGTTCCTTGAACGAAGTGATAATGCCGATTGTCCCCTTGAAACCGTCAGCAACCCGTTTCTGAATATCTTCGATAATCGTGTCAATTTCATCTAGATTAGTATTCGGCGCAGTCAAGCCACGGGTTTCAACTTTGACAAACTGCAATACTTCCCCGATGGGCTTTGTACGGATGCGGTTTACAACCAATTCCATCTGGGCTACCTTGTAGAAGAAATCATTAGAATATCCAATGATCTCGGGGAAGCTGCGAAAATGCTCTTTAAGAGAAGACGTGTAGTTGGCGATCGCTTTGGCGAAAGTGAGGGTTGATGTGCGAATGTTGAAAGTCTTCAGCCAAAGGACTGTGCCATCCTGTGGCTTAAGTAAATCATCGCTTAGTTGTTCGTCAGGGGGCACCTCCTTTGAAATTTCATCCACCAGTTCCGCTTTGGCAGCTTCAGACACGCTGGCACTGTAATCATCTGTATACGCGGTAATGATCTCACTAAAGTAACTGGCGGAATACTTGGTGCTGACATTGGTTGCACTGACAGCGCCATATTGATATTCATCGCCAAATATCACTACCTGTTTGGCGCGCAGGATCAACGAGATGGCATCAGCAATGGAAACCTGAGAAGCTTCATCAATAATCAGAATATCAATCAAGCCTTCTTCCATTGGAAAATGCTTTGACAATGTACCCGGCTCCGCAATTACACAGGAGACACATTCCAATAAAACCCTGACCTCATCAAGGGAAAACCTCTTCCCGCCTTCATATGAGACTTTGATGCGCGCCATTTCACCAAGATGGTTATTCAGGTTTTTTAGACGATGATCATTGAGATGTTCGACATCTTTTTGTTTGAGCCTGTAGTAATCCTGAATATTCCTCATATCCACAGGAGACATATTGGCAGTTTGTGATAAAACATAATGCAATTGGATCCACCGCCAGACTATGTGCAATTTTTCGTCTTGTCCAATAAGAGGGGTTAATGTGCCCAGTTGCTTTTTAGATATTTCGAAATGATTTAATAATTGACCGTAAACATCAAACAGGGATTTAAGTGATTGATAGATCTCCTCAGTAATCAGGTTTTTGATTTCTTCATATTTTCTAAAGACTTCATGGATATCGCTAACCCCTTTGTTTTTATTTCCAGGCAATGCCCAGTAGGAAGACAAAAGTACTTGATACTTTCTCATAGAAATCGCAAATCGGATTTTTTCGGCACCGCAGGAAAGGTGCCCAATCGTTACCTGGCCATATTCGATATCCAAGATTTTTGCTATTTCTCTGACGATATTGGCAAATTTCAAACCGTTTAGTTGCGAAAGAAGGGATTTGAGTTCTTCTTCTTTTGGCGCTTTTCCAAGCATTTTTTGAAAAAGACCGGTTGTTATGTCTTTTGTGGTGATTTCGGATATTTGAACATCGTGTTTGAAATGTTTATTAAGGTTTTCTAGAAGTTCTGAAAAATTAACCGGAATATCTACAAGATTTTCATCAATATTCAGAATATCCTCTGGAACTTTATTAAGTTTTTCACAGGCTTCCATAAAAACCGGAATTCTATCCTTCTGCTCAATCAGAAAATCAAGTTCTTCCAGGCTTGTATCAGAAAGCATTCGCAATGCGCCAGAATTTATGAAAGCTGTTATCTTTTCGAAATCTATAACCTGGCCATCAACGATTTGGATTGAAGTGATATTCTCATAAACAGAATTCGTTTTCTTTGGATCCGATGCAAGGAAAGAGACAGCCTGGTCAGAAGTAATATTTGTAGCAAGAATATTAAATAATTCTTGATCCAATATCTCAAATTGGATTACGTTTTGGATCATTTCCTGATAGTTTTCAGATTGGTTTAATTTATCAGCGATAGTTTCGATAATCTCGCCTGTAAGCCGTTTTTCATCTTTTTCTGTTGCTGGTTCGTTGTAATTCAGCACCCGATCATTCGCGGCACCCACAACAGCTGCAGTAAGGGTATTTTGCAGGTTATTTGCGGAACTTGTATCTTTATCCAAACGCACGATGGATGGCTTGGATTGAGGATGAAGGCCTTTAAATTTTTCGGTTAGCATCCGGTCAATTACATCTAACGCCTCTTGTTTATGCGATGTGACCACAACAGATTTATTATGTTCATTTGCCCAATAAGTAAGAGCGGCAATGGTGTGCGACTTACCTGTGCCAGGAGGGCCATCTACGACGATGATGTGATTTTTTTCATTGGCGAGCGCAAGGAGGATCCTCTTCTGAGAATTGTTGATGGAAATGGGACTGTTTGAAACATACCTGGCAGGTTTTTTGAGAGAGTAGTTATCCAAGAAGACCTGATCAACTTCTTCCTGAAAATTCGGGACTGTACCCTTAACGTACTGGTCTACAAATTCAGAGAACCTGCTTGTTTCCCCCATCTCCATTTTTGTCATTAGTTCAGAATAATCAAGAAGTTTCTTATCCTCATTGGTAACAATTTGAAGACCGATCCGGTTCTTGATTTGAGGAAAATCAATATTTTCGTGTGAGGCTAAATTAAAAGATGGTTCCAAAATAAATGGGTACTGAAAACCGTACTGCGCTTGCATAAAGGTCTCAATCGCACCGAGGTGATTAGGTGCAGTTTCAATTGCAGACGCTCTTGGTACTGTTAAAACGCTTTCGTATTTGAAATAATTAATAGCAGGCGTGTTTAATAAGATCAACTTTCTTGGGAACGTTAGCGTTACTTCTGTTCCTGATGTTCTACATTCAATCTCAATAAAATAAAGGGGGTACGCTTCATTTTCTTTTTCAAGGGTGTGAAAAAAAATGTATAAAGTACCTTGCAGGAAATAATTCGCGTAATTTTGAAGATTAAAGAATAAATCATAGATGACAATATCTTCTATGACATCTGCAAAATATCCGGTCACTTCCTTGATAAAAATTTCGCTTGCAGAATAATGGCTTCCAAACTGCTTAATTTTTTCAAAATGATTGTTAACGTAGCCGGCCACCCCAAAAATTGAAGCCGGAATATGTTGAATATTTAGCTCGACTTTTTTCTGTTCAACAATTATTTCCTGAAGTTTATTCAACGATTGTTCAAACTTCCGGCGAAGTTCAAGGCAGAAAATTCGAATTCCTTCTTTTTGTGCCAGGGTTATCTGCCTGGAGAGTAATTGCTTTCCTTCTTCGCTTTCTTCTGCGAGTTTTACTTCCCCATTTTCCCCTGCCGTAAATAATGGATTTTGCTCGATAACAAGTGCATATTCATCAGCGATACATTTGTCTAAATATGTTTCATCAAACTTACTTTGCATGAGGGTTTCAATTTGAGCAAGGATATTGTCTTTTGGGACAAGAATCTTATACTCTTCCGGCTTGATAATTACTGGCGTCAAATCGGCGCTTTTTATTCTAGAAAGTAATTCTCTTTGAAAATCCGGAAAAAGAGACAGATCTAGAGTTAGCTCGTTATTGGTCCACTTGTAATTAATCGACCGCCGGAAATTAAAACGGGTTTCAGTAAAGGTTGCAAAATAATTAAGTATTTGTTTTGGAAGATTATTCAATAATCTACTCCGGATTTGTTTAAATTGGTTTTAGGTTTGCTTTTTCGATATTTTATACTTTTAGATTAATTCCAATATATCATTATTGTATATCAGGATGTTATTGCGTAGTGAACTACTGGCGAAATCGATAATACAGTCAAACTCTGTGAACCCCGTGTAATTGCAACATAAAGATTTTCTCGGTTTTGTAATGTGTCAGCATTTAACACAATAGCATGATCAAACTCAAGTCCCTTGATAAGCAATGTAGTAGAGATAATTCTGCTTTCAAGTTTGCGGCCATTTTGCCGTGTTCTGTATCGAACCGCATAAGCGGCTTCATCAAAGGATGCCGATTTGCCTAAAGCAAATTCTTGCGCAGCCCTTTTCATTTCACCGAAAAGTTCGTGACGGTAGACTTGCATTTTTGGGTTACGAGTAATGATTTCCATAATGTCGGAGATAATTGTTAAATCACCTTGACCAATTCGGAGAAACTCGGTATATAAATAATTTGGGTCACTGAAGGGGGCACGGTTTCCACATCCTTTCAAAATGAAATTTTTTATTTCGATTCCAATTGCTCGATAATTTCCTTGAGTCCGCCATTGTTCTATCTTACAAGCTGTGCTCATTAAATCTTTGCAATCCATCTCTTCAATAGAATGATATTTACCTCCCATCCATCCTGCTGTGGTACGGGCATTATTCGGCCATTGATGAATTCCGGTTATGGTGCCTGATTTTTTGATATCTGCATCCTGACATATTTCTTTTTCCTGATCTTCGGTCCAGGGGTGCCACTTGATTTCTGAATAAGCATTTAATTTAATCTCTTCATTGTTAAGCAATTTGTCTCGAATTTGTGCTAATTGTTTGCCAAGTTCAGGGTTTGTTTTTGACCAACGATAAGGTTCTGTTAAATTCGGTAATTTTTGAAATGTTAGTGCTATATCAGTTTGCCAATTTACTAGAGGATCGTTTTGAAAACCGAATATCCCCTGTAAGAAGTCACCCAATACACGCACAGGTAAATATTCGCTCATCTTCAAAATTACTGCATGCTGTTTTTGAGTGCAATCTTGATACTCGTCTACAAAGACCCCTTGATAGGTCGACTGTAATACATCTTTAATAAATTGATAAACGAACAAGCCCTGTGCAGCAGGGTATACTTTATTCCAATCATCACCTTGTGGGCGTGGATTCGCAAATCCAGACATTGACGGATATGCTACTGAATATTTCAATAACCAGCTGGCTATAGTTGTAACCCTGTACTTTGACTCTGAAACGGCATTCTTGCGCAAACGCGAACGTAATGCTGCAACTCCCGCATTGGTATGAGTCAGGATTAATTGCCTGCCTTCTGTTTGTGCCACTGCCTGGACAATTGCTTCGGTTTTGCCACAACCTGCTGCGGCAGTTACAGATACTGATGTTTTGGTATTTACCAAGTTTTGTACAACTTCTTGAAATCGGTCACTCATAACACCACTTTTCAAGAAAGTTCAAAGTTGCCATTGTTGGAGTATCCTGCATATCACTCAAGTAATTTGATAGAAGTTTTCCTAACGCCATACCCTTATCATGTCGTTTAAACCATTCGCCTTTATCAGCAGCTTTGCCTAAGCATTCTCGTAGAGTTGCTTCTTCAACTTCAGTGACTAATGTATCAAAATCTTGTTTTCGTGTCAGTGATATATTTTTTGGCAACTGCTCGTATATCTTATCCCATACGGATTGCGAGTTTCCTTTTAAATCAACTGCTAAATCAATAAATTCTTTTAAAGAGGTCAATGGGAAATCAAGGCATAACCTTCTTTCAATTTCTACGCAACCACCCCATATAAGAATTTCTTCTACACCACCTGCCTTCATCTGTTCCTCAGATGGATTCAAGTCACAATCCGAGTCGCCGAAATAAGTAACTCTATACTTCAAGTTTGCCAGGGCGATTGCATATTTTGGGGCTTCTGTTCCACCAGATTTTGGGCTCTCTACTGGTGCAACACCCGCTTCAGCCATTGTCAGATATCTAAATCGAGAGGTGGTCTGCTGATGTCTTTCTTGCCAAAAATTTTTGTCGAGGCTTATCAAAAGCCCTGCTTCTGTTTTTCCTTCACACACAACAACTTTCCTACATAGAAAGGCTTCAGGAATACTTCTGACAATAGCTTGTAAATCTTCCCCAACAGATGAAATGGTCGTTTTTCCATCTTTTGAATTTGTCACATACAATTCGTTGGAATTGCATTCAACCAAAACATCAGACGAATGAGTAGTAAATATCACTTGGTGCTTTTCACCATCTTTTGGGCGTAGTTGGCGAATTAAATGTCGCAGGCGATATGGCTCAAGGCTGTTTTCGATTTCGTCAACCAGAATAATGGCACCCTCCTTGACAGCTGATTTGTGAATTGCCATAACCATCAAACGACGACTCCCTGCACCACGCAAAGATAAAGGCAAGTTTCCGTCGAATAAGGCAATTGCTCCCTGACGTAAATTAATACGTAGCGGATCCATCCCAGCACGAAATTCACTTTGCGCATCTATTCCAAGAGATTGGGCGTTTGGTATTACTTCTTGTATGGATTGTGAAAGGGCATTAAAATCCATAGTATCAAGAGCTTTAATTACGTTGCGTTCTGCTTCAGCAAGCATCGATGGAATTTGTGAAAGGTCCTCTTTTTGAGTTAGTCGGCTCAAAGCGGAGTTGCGCCCCCAAGCCAAATCTGCTTCTGTATAGTTCCCAATTCTTGCCACGCCCAATGATCGCCTGTCACTAGCGTAGATTTTTTGTGGCTCCCTTTCATCTGTCTGAATTGAGATAATTTCCCACTCTGGTTCAAGATCAGATTTGATTGTCAACCTAATTAGCAGTGCCTTCTGGTCTTCGTCGCTTTGTTGCTCTGTATGTATATAATCAACTTTGTTCCAGAAACCTAGAAAGAGACCAAATTTGTCTTCTGAAATTAAAGTATCTGGTAATTCGGTAATTACAGCTGAAATCTTAATCGGTGATTCTACATTCATCTGGTAAAAATCTGTATCATTAACAGGCAAGTTCCAACTAGGTGAAAAAATATATTCCAACGCAAGTAATATAGTGCTCTTGGTGGAATCTCCTGGACCAACCAAGCAAACCATATCACCACTCAAATCCCATTCCATATTATGAATTCCGCGAAAGTTTTCAATAATTAATTTTCGAAGTTTCATGATGTATATCTCCTTGTTTTGGTCTTGTGTTTAACATTGCCATAAAATGTTGAAATTGCTAATTTCATTCATCATGAAGGGGAGAAAATTTGCTTAAAAAGCGCTACCGTTTCATCCCACTCTTAATTTACTCGGTGCCCACAACAACTAACAATTATTATACGGCTTTTTGTTATACCGAAATTATTCTACCGGATAGTAAAACCATGGCTGATGTCAATTGATATATTTTTATTATCACAGGA
>JAUSPC010000158.1 GCA_030655835.1 Pelolinea sp. | reverse complement strand
AGCACATATTATTGCCAAAGGGATTTTTAAAACAGCAGGGAGCGGTACAAATAGAGCTATTGAACCTGAGACCAATGCCCCCATAAGCAGTTGTCCTTCAGTGCCCATACTGAATAAATTTGCCTTGAAAGCAATTGCAACCGACAACCCCACGAGAATCAATGTGATTGATTCTTCGATCCAATCCCCGAAACGATTGAATTTGCTCAGTGGACCTAACAAAAATGCTTTGTAAGCTCCCAGGGGATCTTCCGACACGAATAAGGTAACCGAAAAACCAAGGAGAAGAGCGATGCTAACAGCAATAATGACACGTAAGCTCTCTCGAACTGCGGGATTAGAGAAGAATTTTCTCATAACAAAGCCTCCATCTCTTTTTCTGACTGCCGTTTAACTCCTAACATGTAATAACCCAATTCATCCTCCTCAATTGTTGATGCATCAGGGAAAACACCCGTAACCTCACCCTCAAACATAGTAATAATGCGATCGGATAGGCTCATTACTTCTGCCAGGTCTGCAGAAATTAATAAAATGGCTGCGCCTTCTGTTCGTTTCTCAACAAGCTGCTCGCGGATAAACTCCGTGGCACCAACATCTATTCCCCGAGTTGGTTGAGCAGCTATTAGTATTTTTGGCGATGAAGAGAATTCGCGCGCGACAACCACTTTCTGCATATTTCCGCCGGAAAGAGAAGATACTGGCAGCTGCCCGTTAGGAGTAAGAATACTAAACTCTTTAATCATTCTCTCCCCATTTTTTTCGATCTCTTCATAATCGATCGTTACTCCTTTACGAAAAGGAGGTTCAAAAAAACGATCAACGATCAAATTGTCATCAATAGATGCGTCAACCGCTAATCCATTGGTTAAGCGGTCTTCAGGAATATGTGCAACACCTGCCATCCGTACTTCACGGGGAGTTTTCCCGGTGACTACCTTTTCCCCTACTGTGGCCTGTCCAGCAGCAGGAATTTGTAAACCTGTCAAGACTTCCACTAATTCCGTTTGACCATTACCTTCAACCCCAGCAATTCCTAGAATCTCACCTGCGTAAAGATTGAATGAAACATCACGTAACATCGTGCGCCCTGTATCTGAGACATAAGAGATATCCGTTAGCGACATCATTTTTTTACCGCGCTTCATCGCGGTTTTCTTAATATCCAAAAATACTTCTCGTCCAACCATCATGCGCGCCAAACTTTCCCGAGTGGCTTCAGAAGTTGGCAGCGTTCCCTTAATTTTTCCGTGACGCATTACAGTAACCCGGTCTGAGATTTCTTTTACCTCACGCAATTTATGGGTAATAAAAATAATTGTTTTTCCCTGTTCTACCAAAACACGGACGGCTTTAAATAAGTCCTTCGTCTCCTGAGGTGTCAGGACAGCGGTCGGTTCATCCAAGATCAATATCTCTGCACCTAGGTATAAAATTTTCAGGATTTCAATCCTCTGCCGCATTCCAACATTTATCGTTTCCGTAATAGCGGTCGGCTCCACATACAAACCATATCGCTTTGATAATTCCTCTGTAACCTCAACAGATTTCTTTTTGTCTAAAAATAAGTGCTCGGTTGGTTCATGGCCTAAAACAATGTTTTCGGCAACCGTAAATGAGGGTACTTGCATAAAGTTCTGATGCACCATTCCCACCCCCTTGTGCATTGCATCGAGTGGATTCTTAAACTCTACTTCTTCTCCTTCAATAAATATCTCACCTGATGTGGGTTGTTCTAATCCATATAAAATTTTCATCAGGGTAGTCTTGCCTGCTCCTTTTTCCCCAACGATTGCGTGAATTTCTCCTTTTTCAATCTCAAAGTTGACGCCGTCGTTTGCAATAACCCCATTTGAATATACTTTTACAATATTACGCATTTCAACCAGTGGTGCCATATAACCTCCGTAATAGAGGGTAGACAGAGATGTTCTCACACCTCTGTCTACTTTTTATCTCTTTATTTCTCTTTAGAATACAGTAGCAACTGTAATCTTACCGTCTATCAGATCCTGCTCAGCTTGAGCAATCACGTCCTTGACATCTTGAGGAGTCATTTCATCATAGAACTTGTTTTTGGCCAGGCCCACACCACCCTCAGCAACACCCAAATATTCTGCTGTGCCATAAACCAAAGTGCCATCTAGATGCATCTTCAAACCACGGTAAAGGCTGTTATCCACATTTTTCAACATGGAAGTTGCAATAACTGCCGCTAGTTCGGGTTTAGTGTCTTCATATATTAGCGCCTGGTCTGAATCAACACCAATAGCGAATTTGCCTACTTCTTGCGCGGCCTGGAAAACACCTTCGCCAGTTCCACCCGCGATCTGGAAAACGTAGTCGGCACCCTGCTGATACATAGCCAGAGCCAATTCCTTACCCTTAGCAGGATCATTCCAGCTGTCGGCATAGCTCTTAACTACCTGGTTGTCGGGATTAGCAGCAAGTACACCCTGCTCGTAGCCAACAATGAAGTCATTGATAACAGGGATATCCTGTCCGCCAACGGCTCCAACGATACCGGTTTTGGTCATTAATCCGACATACAGACCAGCAAGATAGGAACCCTCATTCTGCAGATAAGCTATACCATAGACATTCGTACAACCCTCTTCACAGTTATCAGGATTTACTGGTGCATCATAGATGAAGAAATACTTATCAGGATATTTGTGTGCAATCCTCTCCAGGAATTCAGTCATCTGCCAGGTGCCTAAGATGAAGACGTCATAATCCTCATTTTCAGCCGCATCTTCAAGTCCAGGCTCCCACGCCGCCGGGTCGATACCAAGCTCAATAGTCTTATATTCGATATTGAAATCTTCTGAAGCCTTTTTCACACCACGCTCCGCGGAGTCAAAGAAGGATTTGTCTCCAAGAACACCGTTGATCAGGTTAATGACTTTTAGGGTATCTCCATCAGCGGCGGGTGCTTCTGCGGCAGGTGCGCAGGAAGTTAATACCAACGCGGCAATTGCCAACAGCCCAAAAATCGATAATAATTTGCTTTTCATTTCTATTCTCCTTTTATTTCTTATAGTTTTTTTGGTTTAAGGTTTTTTCAAACGCTCAATCCTTGCAGTTTATAACAACTTCTTATAATTCACCTCCAAATTTATTATTTTTTCTTGATGGAATTTGAATGGCTTTCCAAATTTACATCCATGATATCTTCTCTAATTCTATTTCAGATTCATCCATCTTGATTTCAAGATTATTTCTTTATAAATTTTCCTTTACTAATTCACAAATCATTCATAAGAATTGCTTTTAGCAATAATATAATATTCTCAACATCTCGCACATCAGCTGTTTCAATTGGTGTGTGATGGTAACGCAGTGGCACTGATAAAGCAAGTGCCGCCGCTCCTTCTGCGGTATATTGTAAGGGTGTGACCGCGGTACTCATCCCAGTAACAACTTCATCCTGTAATGGAATATTCTCCTTTAGCGCAATTTCTCGGACCTTTATGGCTAGTTTGTGGTTTGGTACAAAAGATGCCAATTTTCCGCGGATAGCATCCATCCATTTCAAAGCGGGTCCATTCCCAAGGCGAAGATCACACTGATTTCCTTCTAGATCAGGAGTATCGAAAGCGAACGTACCATCTATACCAATAATTATATCTGGTTTGATTGCCCGAGCAGCCGTCACGCCCCCCATCAGCATAGATTCTTCCTGAACGGTAAATGTCAGGTAGAGGTCATATTTTAGATCCTGCGGTTTTATCTGTTTGGCTAATTGGATAAGAATAAAACAGCCCAAACGGTCATCCAACGCTTTCCCGCTGACAAAAAATTCACCGAAAGACCGCAGAGGGGAATCCCAGGTAAGCACATCACCCACACTAATACCCATCGTTGTTGTTTCCTCAATGGAAGATGCGCCGACATCGATAAAAATATCTGTTAATTTCAGTGGTTCGTTATTATCTAAATGCTGCGGAGGTACCACAACTTGTGCAGAAATGCGCCCATTTGAAGTCCACAACGAAAGGCGGCTTCCGGGCATCGCCCGTAAACTTGTACCGCCCAGCCGCTCTATTTTTAGAAATCCGCTTGGTAGGATGCGCTGCACGATTAGGCCAACCTCATCCATATGGGCAGCCAACATAACGCGTTTTCCTTTACCAGGAATATGAACGACTAGATTTCCAAGTCTATCAACGCTGCATTCGCTGATTTTAGATGGAAGGGATGAGCGGATTATCTCGGCCGTCGGTTCTTCGCGGCCGGGTACTCCTGGTACGGCAGTCAATCTCTCCAGCAGTTCAAAATCCGGAAAATTCTTATACATCAGGAGGACATCCCCCGCAATTCCTTCATCTTTTGAATCTTAGCGCGGATAACTCTCTCATCGCCAATATCCTTCCGGTGGCGGATCGTTGGCGGCTCGACTTGTTTAAGCATTTCCTCCATTTTATCTGATAATTCGAAAACATTTTCTCCCAAACCAATCAGGGCAACCGCCCTTGATCCAAGAGTCTCCAGCCCTATATCTTTCTGGGCGACCGAAGCATAGATGACAGAAAACCCTGCTTCCTCAATTTCCTTTTCATTAATTTCGATCACAGCTTGCTCTTTACTGCTCGCGGGATAGGCAGAGGGAACTAAATATTTGCATATAGATGCCTGGTGAAAGAAATTGATTTCTTCTTTCTTAAGTATTCCTTCTGCGATTTCCTCGAAGAGTATTGCGGTATCCATATTCAACAAAGCCATTACATTGATTGCTTCCGGATCACCCAGGCGAACATTATATTCGATCACCCGTACCCCATCCGCAGTTGCCATAAATTGGCCGTATAAAAATCCACGGTAATCTTCTCCGGTTTCTTCCTCGATAGCTGTTACTGTTTCTTGGAGGATCGCATCTGCCTGTTCTAAATCATCTTTATTCAAGAAAGGCATAGATCCATCAGCCATCGTGTATGAACCCATCCCGCCCGTCATTCCGCCCTGATCACCATCATAAGCATATTTAAAATCCTGTGCCACGGGCATTGGAGAAATTGTATTGTTGGAAACAAACGCCATGCGTGAAAATTCTTCACCAATCAGGCGTTCTTCAAGCAACAAAATGCCATCCGTTTGGATAAGATATTCCACTTTTTCCAGAGCTGCATCCACTGTATCGAAATGCACGCCCATTACCCATACTCCTTTTCCCCCAGTTAGGCCAACGGGCTTTACTGCAACCTGGCCTACTTCAGCGATGAAATCACGTGCTGATGCGACATCCCTCACCTCACGCCAAGCCAGCGTGCCTTTTTTTACACGGCGCTTCATAAGATCTCGCATAAAAATTTTAGAGCCTTCAAGCTGCGCCTGAGCTCTTGTCGGGCCAATTACCTTCATCCCATTTGAACGAAGGTGATCGCTCGCGCCCGCGATCAATGGAACCTCTGGACCAATTACAACCAGTTCAACACCATTAGATGAAAAGAAATCTCCTATTCTTTCTACATCCCGAAAATCGCCAACCTTTGAGGATTTGGCAACCCTCTCGATGCCGGGGTTATGGTGGCTGCCATATACAAATAAAGAATCCCGATTTGGAATTTTCATTAAAGTTTTCGCAATGGCATGTTCTCGTCCGCCGCTGCCAACAAGCCCGATTTTCATTTTATCTCCAATCCTTTCGATGAAATACCGCGCTGGGAAATAACGGTAAATTCATACCGCTCACTCAGAAAGATGTTTATATTAGATTCGATGGGTATTCCCGCTACCAAAAAGGTCACAGAATCCGTGAGCAGCAAAGGTGTTTGTTGTGGTATGTCAAACATCTCCGCGAACCGTTCACCCGCTGATATAGGACTTACAATGATCTTCTTCCAGGAAAGAACATGGTTGTAATCCTGTTGCAGAATCTCATACAAAGATTGTGATTCGAAATCATAGCGCTCCAATTCCGGGCACAATTTTACGGGCAGGAATGATATTTGATGGGAGATGGGATAATTATTCGCCATGCGGATACGCTCTAATTCGTAAACCCAATCATCTGTAGAGATCTTCAGATTATTCGCATGCTTCGGATCGGGATGCTCTTTGCCAAAGCGCAGGACTTTTGAGGTCGGTTTCAATCCCTTTACGATTGTTTCTTCAGTGAAACTAATCAATTCCTGTAATCCATAAGCCACTTTTGGCTGCGTAACGAAGGAACCCATACCCTGCTGACGAGAAACGATGCCTTCTTTTTCAAGACTTTCAATCGCTTTTTGAGCGGTATTGCGGCTTACATCATACTTATTCATAATTTCGTGTTCTGACCAGATCCGGCTTCCAAGCGCTAACTCACCAGAATTGATCATTTCTCGTATTTGATCAGAAATCTGGATATAGATTGGTTTATAGCTGGATCGAGAAACTTGCTTTAATACACTCATATGATGATGGGTTGACCCTACAAGTTGATATTATCAATATATACTTGAAGATGTGTTTTGTCAATAGAAAATTATTTATTAATGTTTAATTTAAGGAACTATATAGAGATCAATCTGATCTTTCTGAAAGTTCGGTGGTTGAATCGGCTAATTTTTTGATTGATAGGCGTTCTTTGCCGGGCAAATAGGTCTCTAATAGGTCACCGATCGGGTCCGCCCATTTCGCGGGAACGCCACCGGTAATCCCCAGTATATTCCCAACCAAACCGCCGTTGCAGTCCACATCCATACCAGCCTTGGCGAGGATTGAGAGTGTTTTTGTCATATCCCCTTCTCCAAACCATAGCGCCAGCACGTCAGCAGCCATATTGGGATATGCATGGATCCAATTATAGCGCTTCAAGAATTCATCACACACATGCCATGCTTTTATTGGATCGCTTTCCTGCTTTGCTGTTTTCAGCACAAAATTGAGGTAATCCTTATATTCGCTCCGCGCGGGAATGTATTCCGCCGCTGATAGGATAAGTTTTCGGGGATCCTTCTCAATGAATGCCAGAGAGGTCAATACCGCGGCAAAGATCTCCCCATACACTCCATTAGCAGAGTGGGATACAACCCCATCCACATGCGCCAGACGTGCCGCTTCTAATGCCCATCCGGGGGCTAGCATCCCGCAGATCATCCCGCGCATTTGCGCGCCGATCCAATTTGAATAAGGATTGCGGTGGCTGCCAGATACAGGCGGCAGATACCCCTGCTTTATATTCTGAAATGCGATCCATTCCGCTGACCAGGCGAAAGATAACTGTTTTACCCATTCCAACCCTAAATCTTTGGAAGTGAAATATCTTCCTTTTTGCTCAAAAACGTCCAGCAGGATCAATTCATAGACCACGTCATCGTTCATCGTTTCTGGGTCAGTGATATAAGATGTCACCTCTCCATATACTTTCGCGATGTTCTCTCCCGTATAACCCTCAATGGCTGTTCCAAATGACGCTCCCGCCAACTGCCCTACCCACCCCTGATGGATCTTTTGCGCAAGATCACTAATGGATCCCGTTTTATTCTCGTGGTCCACCTCTCCCATCTCCTCAACCACCGAATCCCAGGTTTCCGGGTGAAAATATTGAAAATACGGATGATCTTTGATCTTTGGTGCGCTAAAGATAGCTTCCAGCATCTCAGTAGTCACTGCCCGCAGGCCGGCGAGATCGTCGCTCCTTAATAACCTCATTCCTTTTTCGTAAAAAGGAACTGCCTTTGATAGATCATATCCCTTGTTCTCTTGCGCCTGGATCATCTCCATATACGCGTGTTCCACAGCTCCTGACCCGGGGACGTGCTCTTCCCAGAACATTTTCAAGAGCATGTCATTCGCCTGAATTAATACACCCAGATCGAACCATCCGCTCCCATGTATGCGGCGGTCCATAGGAATTGCATTAATTCGTAGTTCCCGTTCGAGTTCCCATGCTTTTTTCATCTGTATGCTCCATAAAGAAATATTTTTATATAAATTAATTTCCGCATGCTGCGGAGTTGTTAATACAAAAGGTTCAATAACTTATGTGTGTTTTCTGTAAATTGTTAATAAGTGCTTAGTAATCCAATTCATCAAAAAAATAATTTTTTTGTTAATGTTCTTGGTTTTAATTCTACCAAAAATAAAATTCTGCCCCTATGTCATTTTCCGATATTTGTGTACTGATTACCAAAATCTTTTCTGTTCTCTCGTTATCAGGTAAAGTAGCAACACCAATTAAGGTCAAATCATCACCTAAACCCTTCCGGGGAAATATAGAATTCGTTTCCTCCGCATTAGCATGAAGAACACATGTGCGCACGAGCTAATCAACGTGGTTTACCGTTTAAGTAATGATAAAATCAACGAAAAAGTGAAGTGAGAGAAAAATCAATGGAAATTGCCTTAGAATCTACTGTTTTCACACATGGTTTTGATTATCCCCATAACATAGAAATTGCTATGAGATTGGAACAGGTTGCTAGAGACAATGGATGCCAACCCAGAACAATCGGCATTATTAATGGTGAACCAAAGATTGGTTTGTCGGAAAACGAAATAAATGATCTCGCCAACCACGAAAATGTACTTAAAGCTGGTGTCCGCGAGCTACCCTACGTAATAGGCAAGAAATTATGGGCATCCACAACCGTCAGCGCGACAATGCGTTTGGCGGCATTACATTCCATAAAAGCGTTTGCTACGGGAGGGATCGGAGGGGTTCACCATGGAAAGTGGGATGTCTCGCAGGACATTATGGAGCTTTCCAGAACCAGGATCATTGTGGTTAGTGCCGGGCCAAAATCTATACTGGATTTAGCCATCACTTCGGAAATGCTTGAGACCTTCGGAGTGTTAACCGTTGGATATAAAACAGATCAAATGCCGGCTTTTTACTCACGAAATAGTGGAATTAAGATACTGCCAGTTGATACAGTAGATGAGATCGAGAACATATTTCAATCTATGGATTCCCTTGGAATGAGATCAGGTTTATTGGTTTTCAACCCTATCCCGGAAGAATACGAAATCCCTGACATCATCGTGAAAGGCTGGGTTGATAAAGCAGAACAAGACTTGTGGAAAAACCACATATCAGGCAAACAAGTCACTCCCTACCTGCTGAGGAAATTAGCCGAATACTCTGACGGACGAACAATTCGATCAAACAAGATGCTTCTCGAAAACAATGTGCTGCTGGGGTGCGAGATACTTAAAGCAATGTCAAAACATGAGGAATAAATTTAATACCGCAGAATTCTTTTACTATTGTTCCCATGTATAATTTTCTTTGAAAACTATATCGAATCCTTTTTTATATTCTAACGACTAATGATAATTCTAAAGATTATTAAAACAATATTTGATGATTGTGAAAAATAATCAGGTGTGAAAATAATGGCTAAAACACTGCGTAGAACTATTATGTTTGCTTTGATTGGCGTATTTGTCCTGCTTTCTCGATCATCTTGCTTTATCTTCGGCGGCCAGACTATCTATCAAGATCCAGAACATGTCGATTTCAACGTGGAAGATGGCGATGCAATCCAATCTCCAGAACAGGGAACAGATGAGCAATCGACGGAAGAGGATCATACTGTGGCAGAGCAGGAAGACACCTATTTCGAACACGGTGGTGTCCAGCTTTATTACGATCCGCAGCTTATCCTGGATGTCCAGCCGCACATGGAGACCATCCCAGCCTGCAGCGGCGGTGAGCCGTATGAGGTCGCGCATCCGGAATTCGTACATTTCGACCTGTATATGGAGCAGGCGCATGTGTATATCGTGCCGCTTGCGGAATATGAAACAGCGGCTGATTTCGCACCGGATATTATCGCAGACCTGCGCGCCCTGATCAATGATCCGGAGAGCTTATCCGGCTGCGTCCCGGAGCTGCCGTTGGGCACCTTCTACCGTACGTGTGATCACCAGCAGTTTTCCGCTAATTTCAAGCAGCTGGATTTTGCGAACGGATTCGGCCTACGCTTTGTGGCCGTGTACGCTATCCAGGATTTTGCGCCGGTGGATAACGAGCATTTGATTTATGTGTTCCAGGGTTTCACCAATGATAATAAATATTACGTCAAGATTTTCGTACGGTTATTGCACTCCCAACTGCCGGATGTTAGCGAGCTCCCGGCCGAGGTATACCACGCTGAGGATCAGGAGCAGGTCGATCAATATTTTGACGGTTTCACGGAGCTGTTGAATACGTCTGAAGCGGATTATTCGCCCAAGCTGGACTGGATAGATAATTTCATCTCTGTGCTTTCCATGGAATAATTTCCAGAAGTTGTTTAGAATTCACTCTCAGAGATTGATCATGCGTAAGAAGAAAACCGTCCTTGAAGAGGCACGCCGGAAATTTAATTGTCCCCTGGCCTGCTGAAGACCTGTATCTCCCTCATAGATGGTATTTTTATATTTTTTCTGGCTTTTTCCCATATTTGAAGGGTGTTAAGTTTCAATAATCCAATAATATTAGGGAAAAGTGTGGTTTATTGGCGGGAATATCGCATACCCGCGATCTAAATGTAATACTGCAAAAACTCTTCAAAGTTAGCGTGAAAGGATGATATCCACGCCTCAATAAATGAGCGTTGTTCAAACAAGGGTAGTAAATCGATCTCCAAATCATTTTGTCTAATCTTTCCCACTTTTTTTTGCAAAATATACATGGCTGATTGTACGTTATAAGATTTCACCCCATCACTTTCCAATTTCTGATTTAGCGGTTTGATGCGCTTCTGCATGAACCACAATAAATCGTAAAAATCACGCCCTTTTATAGCAATCGCTGTTTTCCCGACCTGATAACTCCGCTCTATGCAAGCCAGCATCTTCCCAGCCATCATTGTCTCCAGTGAAAAATGAGAAGGCACAAAACTCCGCCCAAGATGGATTACAGGGGTTCGTTTAATGATAGCAACCTGATGATGCTGGCTAATCTCCACTTTCAAATGCAGCATTTCATCTTCATGAAGAGATAATCCTAGTTTGGACAGAACGGGAAACTTGAGAGTGACCCTCAGTATTCCCTGCTGGCCTTCCAGCTGTTTCACAGAAATGTCCTTATATCCCAAAATCTTGTGGAAATGATCTGTTAAATCACCTGCAAAGTTGTCAAGTTCAATGCCCATACTATTATCAAGATCGATATCTTCTGACAGACGATTCAAGTTGTAGATTATATGTAAACACGTTCCACTATAAAAATTTAATCCCCGGTAAATTTGATGGTTATAGATATAATCTAGCACAACAGACTGTAAAACCTCCTTAAGGTGGATTCGTTTTGTCTCATTTGCTAACAGAGGATCCATTGTTGTTAGCGTATTTTGCAAAATTTGGATTATGGTTGCCATATTGTTCTCCTGAGATTTTCGTGAATAAACCTCATTTTGGGGGAATTGCTTAATTCAATATAACTTCCAAATTCATTCTTCGCCTCTGAAGTTAGCTCATCAAGATTCAGTCTTAATTCTTCTGCCAAATTGAATTCGTGTTTACGTAAACTGCGCGGTAGTGGTCGAAGATAGAAATAATCAAAAAGCGCTTTAGCCACTGATGCTTGATTGAAAATCACTCCGAAAAAGGTTTCTCGACTAAAGCCTGAATAGAGTGGCAATTTGATATGCCGATACGCGAATGTACCCAGGACGTTTTCTATTTTCCTTGTATTCTTTGGCGTAATAGCAGTAAGGGGATAAGTGACATCGGTCATCACTCCTACTCTCTGAAGAATATATTCCAAAGAAACATAGCTTTGTGACAAAATGATGGAACTCACCGCAGGCGAAAATGAAGTGTGACTCTGGCGGAGTTCATAAAACCGTCGCGTCATATAGACGCCTTTTTTAAGCCGAACAATATGTCCCATTTTCACCCAACGCGACAACATATCACGAACTCGTTGCGAGTCAGATTCACCCGCATTGAGAACTTGTTTGAAACCTGCAACTGTGAAATAAGGAATATTTTCGAAGTGTTTTAGTAGATCAATTTTCATGGCAACAAGGTCTTTATATTGGATAATAAGTATTTAACTCATATTATCCAATATGAATTGCGTTTTGTCAATAAGTAGTGACTTTAATAATACCCGAATCCGGTACTTACGGGAGATATGATTCCAATCCACACCCAAGGGCTTATGAGTCCTTTGTTCTCGAAGTTTCCTCTATTGGTTATCTAATCAGCGTCCATTGTGTGCACACAGTACACAAACTTATAAAAACTGTCCATTATGTCCATTGTTTCCACGGTGCAGGTCTACAAGCAGCTCGCAAGGCAGTTTTCACTGGTGTACCATGGCAGCGCTGCCAGTTCCACTTACAGCAGAACGCGGGGCAGTATGTTCCAAAGTTAGGCATGCGCACAGAAGTTTCGGAAGATATTCGCACAATCTTCAACGCGCCAGATCAGGAGATAGCATAGATATATCTGAAAAAATCGGTAAACAAATATAAGAACATCGCTTCCAAACTGGCGGATTGGATGGAGGTTAATCTCCCGGAAGGTTTTACTTTCTTCTCGTTTCCACGGGAACATCAAAGGCGATTGCGTACATCCAATTATCTGGAACGGCTCAGCCAGGAGATCAAGTGGCGCACACGGGTGGTGAGGGTATTCCCCAATGAGCAATCATGCTTGAGATTAATTTCAGCTATCCTGATGCAGGTTTGCGAAGATTGGGAATACGGAAAATTGTATTTGAGGCTTGAGAGAAGTTAGAGTATTATCTAAATATTGAAAGGACCTGTGACTGATTTTACAGAATAGTTGACACACAATCACATATTAGACTGGAAATTATTTTGATGTGTATTTTGAATGAATAGTTCTTACATAACATTAACAATAAATATGTAAAATTATTACAGAGGGAAATTAATTTATTGATTATTTAGATACTTGAATTCGGCATATTATTTTGGAGGAAAAATGAAATTCAAATCACCAATGAAAGTCACATGGATCATCGCAGTTGTTTTAGGTGTACTTGGAACTCTTCCATTTCTAGGGATTGATGTTCCTGTTGTAGGCGAATATCAAACGCTATTACTGATCGCCGCCTGGGTTTTATTGGCATTAGGAACAGTAATAAAAGGCTTATAAAACAATATCTCTTAAGTTTCAAGTTAATATCACGATCTGAAATTAATGAGGTCTTCACGTAACTAGGCCTCATTATCAAAAGTATTCTTAAATTCAAATATTTGAAAATAAATAAGGAGAAAAAAATGAGACTTTCCGCACCTAAAAGAGTTACTTGGTGGATTGCCGTGATTATCGGTGGGCTAGGTATCCTAAGCAGATTCATGAGCATTCCGATTGTTGCTGGTCACGAATTTACCTTTGTTGCAATCGGTTTTATATTACTGGTGCTCGCTACATTATTGAGAGGTCTATAATTTCAATTGTCATTATAGATTGAACCCAAGTACATATCCAAAAGTCCTCTAATTAGCGATGAGGACTTTTGTGTAATTTGATTGAATTAATTTTGGAACCAATTATCCACCTTTATACTGTTATTTTCATTTAATTTTCCGAGGGAGGAGTCGATAAATTCATAAGAATAAGTGTTTAATATCATTATTATCTGCAATTCTATTTAGAACTAAAAAGGATTTTAAACAAGTACCATAACCACTTGAGAAAATACCTGGTTTAATTTATCCGCTTTTCAGATTCCCAAAATCAATACCATTTAAAAAAACATTCAACAGATGAGCATGTACTGCGGTTGTTTTTCCAGACAGTATTAAGGGGTGAATAAGAGAGGGCACAGGCGCTCATCAAGCAACCTG
>JAUSPC010000157.1 GCA_030655835.1 Pelolinea sp. | reverse complement strand
AAAAAATGGCAGTAAACAATAATAGGGCGCTAACAAAAACACAGTTCAATGGTTTGGAAGTTGGAAAAATTGCTGAAGGGTGTATTGCTGACCTGATTCTGGTCGATTATCAGCCAATTACTGATCTCAATAAAGATAATTTGCCGTGGCATATAGTTTTTGGATTCCGCGATGGGATGGTAAATACAACCATTGTCGCCGGAAAAATAATCATGCGAGATCGAAAAATCCTTAATTTAGATGAAAAAGTGGTTTTGAGCGAAGCCAAAAAGGTTTCTACTGATGTTTGGAATAAATACCATAGTTCATTCTAACTAATATACAAAGAAGGTGCAAAGAACATGAGAAATGAAAAAATCGCGATCATTGGTGGAACTGGGAAAGAAGGGAAGGGCCTTGCCTATCGCTGGTTACAAGCTGGTTACAACGTCATAATTGGCTCGAGAAGTACAGAAAAAGCCTTGCAAGCTGTAATGGGTTTAAAGGAATTGGTCCCTTCTGAAATAAAACAAAATATTGATGGAAAAATGAATGAAGCAGCTTCTGAGGAGGCCGATATCATCGTTATTACAATTCCTTTCGCATTTCATCGTGATATCTTAGAAACTATTAAACCTTTTGCTCAAGGAAAAGTGGTTTTAGACGTGACCGTTCCATTGGTCCCACCAAAAGTATCTACCGTACAAATCCCATATAATGGCAGTGCGGCACTATTCGCACAAGATATATTGGGTGAAAATGTAAAAGTCATTTCGGCATTTCAAAATATCTCATTCGAACTGTTACTTGGAGATAAACCGATCGAATGCGATGTCCTTGTTTGTGGAACTGATAAAGCAACACGCGAATTAGGTGTTAGGTTAGTAAGTGACGTTGGATTAACTGGTTGGGATGCCGGACCACTTGAGAATTCTATTGTCGCTGAAGGACTTACATCCGTTCTCATACGCATAAATAAGAAATACGGAAGTTTATCCGCAGGAATTCGAATCACTGGTATAGAAAAGTAAAGTCAGATAAATGACGTTGATCATTTCACCAATTACCTCTATTCCTGATGTTAAACCGGGTGATCATGTTGCCCAATTGTTAATTAGGGGTTTAACTGCCCAACATATTTCATTAATTGATAATGATATTTTGGTAGTAACACAGAAGATCATTTCCAAGTCTGAGAATAGGTATGTTGATCTATCGACCGTTATTCCGTCAGAAAAGGCGTTTGAGATCGCGATAACATCAGAAAAATGCCCGGAATTAATCGAACTTATCCTCCAGGAAAGCAAGAAAATACTTCGGATGACACCTCAAACAATAATTACTGAACATAATCTCGGGTTCATAAGCGCAAATTCAGGGATTGACCATTCAAATGTGGGTAGAAATGAAAAAACAGGGGAAAATTGGGTCTTGCTTTTGCCAAACGATCCGGATGCCTCCGCAAACAATATTCGCGAATTCGTAAAAATGGAGTTGGGAGCCAATATCGGTGTGATGATCATTGATTCACATGGAAGGGCTTGGAGGTACGGAACTGTTGGGACAATGATCGGTACAGCGGGTGTGCCGGCGATAGTAGACCTGAGGGGAAAAAAAGACCTTTACGGTTATCAATTAAAAATTACACGCGTTGCTGCCGCAGATGAGCTGGCTGGTACTGCATCTCTTATTATGGGACAGGCAAACGAGAAAATTCCAGCTGTTCACGTGCGCGGATTTCCATATCCACTGAGATGTTCATCACTTAAAGAAGTGATTAGACCCGAAGAAGAGGATTTGTTCAGATAAATGAAGATCACAGCTTTAGCAGGTGGAGTAGGCGGTGCTAAACTAGCGCATGGATTCTCTAAATTACTTGATAGCAATGAATTTAATGTAATTGTAAATACTGGTGATGATTTTGAACATTTCGGTTTATACATCTCTCCAGATATGGATACCGTATGTTATACGCTGGCTGAGCTTTCTAATTCTAAAACAGGGTGGGGTAGAGAAAACGAATCATTCAATGTATTAGAAACAATAAAAGAGCTTGGTGGCCCTGAATGGTTTATATTAGGGGATAAAGATATTGCTTACCACCTTGAAAGAACAAGAAAAATTAAGATGGGATATTCTCTAACGAGAACTTCGTTGGAACTTGAAAGGGCTTTAGGACTCAAACATAAAATATTTCCGATGTGTGACGAGAAGGTATCTACTTTTGTAGACACTGTTGAATTAGGTGAGATACCGTTTCAAGAATATTTTGTAAAACACAAATGTCAACCCATTGTAAGTGGGTTTCGTTTTAATGGAATAGGTTCTGCTAGGATCACAGAAGAGGCAAAGAATTCTTTGGAACAAGCGGATATCGTAGTCATTTGTCCCTCTAATCCCTTTGTTAGTATTTCCCCGATCATTTCTCTGGAGGGTGTCAGGGAAATATTAAAACAAAAATATGTTATTGCAGTTTCTCCAATTATTGGAGGCGCAGCGGTAAAAGGTCCCCTTGCAAAAATGCTAAATGAATTAGGTTGGGATATCCATCCAAGGTCAATTCTAAGAATGTATCAAGATTTCTTAAATTGTTTTTATATTGCCCCTGAGGATTTTGATGAGGACATAAAGAATAATGCATCGGGTATAATTGTTAAAGAGGAGAATATTTTCCTCCCAAATATAAATTCCAGGAAAAAATTAGCATTTAACATTATCAATCATATGAAAGAAATACAACATTAATTATGTCGCTTTGTGCGATCATACCAATAAAACCATTACGACACGGAAAATCCCGTCTCTCAGGCGTATTATCTGAAGAAAAAAGAGAAGGGCTGAACCGATATTTATTAACTTCTACACTAAATTGTCTTAGCAATATAAGCAAAATTGATCAAATAATTGTTGTCAGTTATGATCCAACGGTTCTAACGCTTGCCAGAAAATTTGGCGCCAAAACGGTCTTGGAGAGCCGCAACACAAATATTAATCGCGCTCTTCGGAAAGCCACAATGGCCGCGATGGCAATACATACAACAAAAACACTTATTGTCCCGGCTGACCTACCTTTCCTGACTGAGGAAGACATACTTAAGGTAATCAACATGGCGGGCGATCCCCCAGAAATCGTCATTGTCTCCGACAGAAAATCAATTGGGACAAATGTCCTTTTTATTAATCCAATTGGTGCGATAAAATATGATTTTGGTGAGTGGTCATTTAGAAAGCACGTTGAACAAGCAGAAAGAAAAAAGATTAATGTTAAAGTGTGTCATTGCGATAATTTATCATTTGATCTTGATTGGCCAGAAGATTGGGAATACCTTGTAACAACAAAAACTGAAAAAAGTATCAATTTAGTGGATCATCTCTTACAGGAGGTAAGAATATGAAAAAACGAGTAGCACTATATCTTCAGGACGCGCATGATTTACGAGACGGATTAGATTATGTTCAATATGCGGAAAAAAAGGGATTTGAAGCTGTTTGGCAGGCAGAAAGTCGATTGGTTAGAGATGCAATTGTTCCAATGGCAGCGTATGCTGCTGTCACCCAAAAAATAATTATTGGCTCAGGCGTGATCAATAATTGGACCAGGAACATTGGCCTTCTCGCATCTACTTTCTTAACGCTAGACGATCTCGCTCCAAATCGAATTATTTGTGGAATTGGCGCTTGGTGGGATCCATTAGCCAAGAATGTCGGAATTGACCGGAATAAGCCGTTAACCGCTATGAAAGAAACGGTGCTGATATTAAAACGATTATTAGCTATGGAGCGGGTTACTTTCCACGGTGAATTTATTCACGTAGATGGAATTGAGTTGGATGTGGTTCATGGGCGAACAGAACCCAGAAATGTTCCGGTGTACATCGGTGCTACGGGAAATAAAATGATGGAAATGACAGCAGAAATTGCCGATGGTGTTGTTCTGAATTACTGCGTACCGCCAGAATATAATAATACAGCAATGGATCTGCTTTCTAAAGGCGCCACAAAAGTTGGTAGATCAATTGATGATATTGATCGGCCGCAGTTGATCGTTTGTTCAGTAGATAATGATCATGAAAAAGCGATTGATACGACCAGGGAATTGCTAACTCAATATTTAGCTCAGCAACCGCATATTGCAAAAGCTTCTGGTGTTTCCATGGATATTGTTGATAAAATTCAATCTATATTAGGATGGCCAGCTACCCATGAAGAAATTCAAAAAGCAAAATACCTGGTTCCAGATGATCTAATTGGTCACATTACAGCTTCTGGCACGCCGGATGAAGCAAAAGCGAAGGTGGATGAATACATTAATAATGGCTGCACATGTCCTATTCTGTATCCTGTCGGTGGAGATGTGAGATTATTAATTGATACATTCGCTCAGGCTTAAGGAATAAAAATATGAGGCAGCCGATTTTTGTAATTGGACATGTAAATCCTGATACCGACTCGATCTCTTCTGCTGTTGGATATGCTTGGCTGCTTCGAGAAAGGGACAATCTTGATGCAATCGCTGCAAGATCAGGAGTAATTAATAAGCAAACATCTTGGGTATTGACCTTTCTCGGGGTTGATGTGCCTCATTTGCTTACTGACGCTTCTCCAAGATTTGAAGCGATTGCAAGACGGTACGATTCAACTACACCTGATAGACCAATAAGAGATGCCTGGGCAATATTCAACAAAACAAATGGTATTGCCCCAATTGTAGATAAAGAGAATATTCCATTTGGGTTAGTTACAGGTCAAAGTTTGTTTACTTTAATTAATCAATTGGTGGGACCTGAACCCAATAAAAGGGTTACCACTCTCAACGAAATTCTTGAGTTACCCTGCAGAGAAGCCGCAGATACAACGGTTGAAAAATTCAATAAATCCACCAGAATAAGAGATTTGCTTAAGAAAGTACTTCGCGAAGAACAAAATGAATTTTGGGTTGTTGATGATGATGGGCATTATGTTGGTGTTGTTCGACAAAGAGATGTCCTTAATCCTCCCAGAATGAAATTGATCTTGGTTGACCACAACGAAGCCCAACAATCAGTAGCTGCCTTAGAAGAAGCCGAATTGTTGGAGATATTAGATCATCATAGATTGGGAAATCCGCCCACAAATACACCGATAAAATTTTCTGTCGAGCCAGTTGGGAGCACATCGACTTTGGTAACTGAAAAAATTTATGATGCAGGATTAGCTCCCCCTCCAGAAATTGCGGGTTTATTAATTGCAGGTATTGTTTCAGACACATTAAATTTAATATCCCCGACTACAACACAAAGGGACGGGGAAGCGATTAAAAAATTATCGCGATGGGCTTTCACGCCGACCTCTGTTTTAGCCGCCGAAACAGCAAATTCCTTTGCAGAAAAAGTATTAGGTGCGGGTTCTGGACTTGGAAGCCAACCCCCATCAGAGATCATCAATCGCGATGTAAAAATATATTCATCAGGGGAATACAAATTCGCAATATCCCAGGCTGAGGTTAGCGATATTTATGAGTTGAATGAACACAAAGACGAATTACAAAGCGCGCTTGGTGATTTTCGGACAAGTAAGGGATTCGATTTTGCTGTTCTGATGGTTACTGATGTGGTGCGGGGATCAAGCAGGATCCTAACTGAAAATACACCCGCTATATTAGAAGATCTACCTTTCCAAAAAAATAATGATGGGACTTTAATCGCAAAGGATATGGTTTCTCGAAAGAAACAACTTGTCCCTGCAATATTAAGTTTATTGGAAGGATAATTACAGTGATCCGGAGGTTTATATGTGGGAGCGTTATTTCACAGTAGATAGCATCAAAGATGCTTTAGATATCCTCGATAGCGAGAGAGAAAAAGCAAGAATAATTGCTGGTGGTACTGACCTTGTTCTTGAAATGAAGAAAGGTCAGCACCCAGAAATTAAAACGCTCATTGATATAACTCGTATAAAGGATCTGGACAAAGTATGGTTAGAAGGTGAATTTGTTTATATTGACCCATTAGTTACTCATAACCAGTGTTTAATGTCTAAAGATCTTAAAAAGTTTGGTTTTCCTTTGGTACGGGCTGCATATTCAGTCGGAGCTCCCCAGATCAGGAATATTGGGACAATTGTTGGAAATTTGGTTACTGCTTCACCAGCGAATGATACGATAACTCCCTTGGTGGCATTGAATGCTGAATTAATTATTCGTTCAAAATCAAAAGAACGTATTGTAAAACTTAACAATTATTATACAGGAGTCCGTAGAACGGATATGGCTTCTGATGAAATGGTTGTTGGGTTACGTTTCCCGAAAATGAAGCCCAACCAAAAGGGAGCGTTCATAAAATATTTATTACGCGAAACACATGCCATATCCGTCGCAAATGTATGCGCAATCCTCACAACGGAAGGTGATGAGATACAAGAAGCAGTTATTACTTTAGGTGCTGTAGCCCCAACTATTATTCACTCTAAAATGGCAGAATTATTCCTGAAGGGTAAAAAACTAACGGAAGAAACGATAACAAAATCTACCAAATTAGCAAAACAGGATGCCATACCCATTACCGATATTAGATCATCAGAAAAATATCGAAGCTATTTAATCCCAGTCCTTCTAAAAAAGGCATTATTAAGCATAAAAAACGAAACCTGGAATACATTCGAATTTCCACCAGTATTATTGTGGGGAAATAAAAAACAATTTTGGGTTCCTATTCAAAAAACAATAGGACATGATCCTTCCACTCCGATTTCCATAACAATAAACGGGAAAAAGAAGGATTTTGAACATGGGCAGAATTCAACCTTGTTATCCTTGGTACGGGATGTTGCCGGGTTAACTGGTACAAAAGAAGGTTGCGGAGAAGGTGAATGTGGTGCCTGTACTTTACATTTGGATGGTCTTCCTGTTTTTAGTTGTTTGATACCGGCACCGAAAGCACATGATAAAGAAATAGTAACTATAGAAGGAATTACAAAAGAAAATGAACTGCACCCTGTGCAAAAAGCGTTTGTGGGTGCTGGAGCAGTTCAATGTGGCTTCTGTACGCCTGGTTTCATCATGTCTGCGGTTAAATTGATCGAAGAAAAACCAAAACCTACTGAAATGGACATAAAACAAGGTCTGGCTGGAAATCTATGCCGTTGTACCGGGTATTACAGCATCATAGAAGCTGTTGAAAAGGCAGCGCAAGAAATTGAAGCTATGGAAAAATAGGAGATAACAATGAAACCTCGCCTAATTGGACAATCAATACCCAGAAGAGATAATTATGACAAAGTAACTGGAGCAGCCAAGTATCCTGGCGATTTTTATTCAGAAGATCAATTATGCATGAAAATCTTGTTTTCAGAAAAACCACATGCGATCGTTAAGAAGGTGGACACACAAAAAGCAGAAGATCTTGATGGTGTCATAACGATATTAACTTCAAGGGATGTCCCCTGCAATGAGTATGGATTAATGAAATCTGATCAACCCGTCCTTTGTGGACCAGGCTCGGGTAAAGATTTTGGTGATCATGTTCGATGTGTAGGCGATCAGATTGCAGTCGTAATCGCAGAAAATGAATTGATCGCAGAGAAAGCGCTTAGTTTGATCGAAGTAGAATTCGAAGAATTACCAATCGTTTCTAAAATCAATCAAGCGCTTAAAAAAGAAACCATCTTGCTACACCCCAATACTGATTCAAATATTAATTGCCAATTTCGCATAGAAAATGGAGATATTAAAACAGGCACTCAAAACGCAGATTTTATTATTGAAGGCACCTATCATACGCCTGCCCAGGAACATGCATATTTACAACCTGAGGCAGGATTCGGTTATATGGATAAAAAAGGGAGGATCACTATTGTAGTAGCTGGGCAGTGGGCTCATGAAGATAGAGAGCAGATCGCTCACTCGCTAAAAATTCCGGAAGATAAGATACGAGTTATTTATCCCGCAATTGGTGGGGCATTTGGCGGTAGGGAGGATATGTCTATCCAGATCGTATTAGCGCTTGCTGTAAAGAAGATCAATGAACTGAATATCCATAGACCAATTAAAATTGTTTGGTCCAGGAAAGAATCCATTATTGGGCACCATAAAAGGCACCCATATGAAATTTATATTCGTTTAGGCTCTTCCAAAGAAGGTAAATTCACTTTTTTAGAAGCGGATATTATTGCTGATAGCGGCGCTTATATGTGCACAACAAATAAAGTTCTTGCAAACGCCACTCTGATGACCGTTGGTCCATATCATATTCCTAATGTTTCAGTTAGATCTCGCGCAGTATATACCAATAATTTGCCTTTTGGTGCATTTCGAGGATTTGGCGGTCCCCAAGGTTGTTTTGCAATAGAAATGCAAATAAATAAAATGGCAGAAGCAATTGGAATAGATCCTGTAGAATTGCGGTTGAGGAATACCATCAAGGAAGGGCAACTGACGGCTGTGCGTAGTCCGCTCCCAAAAGGAATAACCATTGATAAGGTTATTCGATCATGCACAAATAAAACAGATTGGATAAAAACAAACAGCAATGATAAACAATTGAAATCTGTCCAAAAATTACACGGAACAGGATTCGCTGCAGGATTTAAAAATGTGGGGTTTTCTTATGGAGCCCCAGAGAATTGTTGGGCAGAGGTTGAATTACACGGATCAAACGAATTTGAAAAATTAATTTTGCGGCATGCTGGTGCTGATGTAGGGCAGGGCGCACATTCGGTTTTTATACAGATCGCAGCTGATACAGTCGGTATTCCCATTGAAAAAGTAGTATTAATAGCGACGGATACTGCCGAAACAGGTAACGCTGGGAGTTCTTCAGCATCAAGAATGACTTTTATGGCTGGTAATGCGATCATCGGTGCTGCAAAAGAGGCTCTTGAAAAATGGAAGATAGGTGAAAGACCAGCAAAATCAGCCTACGTTTTTCGACCACCAGCTACAACTCCCTTGGATGATGAAACTGGTGCGTGCACCCCTAATTTTTCGTATGGGTATGTAGCTGAATCTGTTGAAGTTGAGGTGGATACTGAAACTGGAAAAGTTAAATTACGCAATGTGATATGTGCTGATGATGTTGGAAAAGCAATTAATCCTCAACAAATTAGAGGTCAGATCGAAGGAGCTGTTGTGCAAGCAGCTGGTTATACATTATTAGAAAAATTCGTTCAGGAAAATGGAATTGTTAAGTCAGACAGCTTGGCGACATATTTGATACCAACCATAATGGACATTCCCGACAAAACCGATTCGATCATTCTCGAAGAGGGTGACCCTATTGGTCCTAGCGGTGCTAGAGGGATGGCAGAAATGCCGTATATACCTTTTGCACCTGCGGTTTTATCTGCTGTACATGATGCAACAGGTATCTGGTTTAATTCGTTCCCACTGACCGAAGAAGTGGTTTTAAAAGGTCTTGGAAAAATCTAATAACACGGAACTAATTGTTTCGGGTATTCTGCTCGCGGCAGGATCATCGAAACGGCTTGGATATCCAAAACAATTATTGGAATGGAATGATCAATATCTCATTAATTACATAATTTATGAGATATTAAAATCAAGAATTAATGAACTTTTTGTAGTTCTTGGTGATCATTACCAGGATTTGAGTAAAATAATTGACCAAAGAGTAAAAATTGTTTACAACAGTAATTGGGCAGAAGGTAAGAGTAGCTCAATTAAAACAGGGGTAGCTCATTTAGGGGAAAGCACAATAGGTGCTATGTTTTTTGTTGTTGATCAACCGTTTATCAATTATAAGATTATAGATACTCTCATCCAGGAATTCAAAAAATCACCTGATTTTATTATTGCTCCTCGAATTAAAAGGCGTATTTGTAATCCTGTTTTATTCAGCCGACGATTTTTTGATGATCTTAATGATTTATCGGGTGAAGAAGGTGGAAAAGTAATTATTAATAAATCAAAAAAGGTTAAATGGGTGGAT
>JAUSPC010000156.1 GCA_030655835.1 Pelolinea sp. | reverse complement strand
TCGTATTAATTAATGAACATAAACTATTTAAAGGAGAAATAATGTATAAAAAAATGAATTCAAAAATTAAATGGCTGTTCGCGGTCAGTTTGGTGTTTACGCTGGTTCTTTCAGCGGTCGGAACTGTCAGTGCGGCAGAATTCCCAAAAGGAGAGACTATACCGGCGAGTGAAACAATTGACGATGATGTCTTTATTTCGGGAAATAACGTGACTGTTGAAGGTACGGTTAATGGTATTTTGTTTGCCAGTGGGCAGACCGTGACCCTAACCGGTACCGTCAATGGTGATGCGTTCCTGTTTGGTGAGACGATCATTGTCAGCGATTCTGCAATTATTGACGGAAATCTCATCCTTGGCGGCGCTGAAATTACCATGAATGGTTCTGTGACAGGATCGGTTTTTGGTGGATCGGCTGCTATGGTACTTGCAAATGGCGCTGATATCGGCAGAAACTTTTATTACGGTGGTTTCAGCCTCACAACTGAAGATGGGACAGTCGTGGGAAAAGACCTGCTAAGTGGTACATACCAAAGCATTCTATCGGGTACGGTTGAACGTGATCTGAAGGTCGGCGCTGGTGCGATCGAGCTAAATGGCAAAGTGGGAAGAAATGCAGTGCTAGAAGTTGGTGTTGAAGCTGATCAGGAAGGATCAATGGCTTGGACCCAATACAATCCTTATATGAGTAAGTATGTCCCTGTTGTCATTGAATCAGGTATCCGTGTGTCTGAAGATGCTCAGATTAATGGGAAATTGACCTACACAAGCTCTGTTGACCAAACCAAAAAGTTAGAAGCAATCACA
This sequence comes from Pelolinea sp., assembly GCA_030655835.1. Lineage (GTDB taxonomy): Bacteria > Chloroflexota > Anaerolineae > Anaerolineales > Anaerolineaceae > Pelolinea. Next base: position 33,472 of record JAUSPC010000156.1, on the reverse strand, counting down.
TCTGGTACAGTGATCTATCAAACACCTGTACCTTACGAAACCGAAGGCAATTTAGTAATTCACTCTGATAATGAAGTACGAGATTTTAGACGTAATTTCCCCAATTTCGTCTGGCGGACTTCAGCGATGAACGCTGCTAGAAACCTGATCAAGTTGATGGTCTTGGGCGCGGTTGCTTTATGGCTGCTCAGAAAACCATTCAAAAAAGTTGTTGATGCCGCTTATGCAGAACCATTAAAAGCCATGGGATGGGGATTTATAGTGATCGCTGTTGGTTCTTTGGCCGCGTTTATTCTGCCTCTGGTCTTTATCATGGTGGGAATAATTATCGGCTTTGCCAGCCTGGGAAGCCTTCTGTATGTATGGTTTGGGATCATTGGACTCGCGTACGCATTAGCATCAGCCCTGTTCTTATTCGCAGTGTTTACTCTCAGTAAAATAGTCGCTGCGTATATGTTCGGTAAATGGATCATGAAGGCAGTATTCAAAGAAACTGAAGAAAAAGTTTGGTTGGATCTGCTGGTAGGTGTTTTCCTTTACGTGATCATTCGAGCCATCCCGATAGTTGGTTGGATTGCCGCCCTGGCAGCGACTCTGATCGGAACCGGCGCGTTCTGGTTGGCAGTGTCCGCAAAAAAGGAATAAGTGTAAAAAATAGGTTAATTAGAAACTCTCCGCAGATTCGCGGAGAGTTTTTTATATTTCGACCGCAAAAAAAGGAACCAACATTTCTTGGGGTGAAAGACCTCCATGCCTCCCCCGCAGTAGATTCTCTTTTTTAACCCACCACCAAAAGGCATTATTCTTCGGGATGACCACGGAATGTCCCAAGCGGTTGATCGTTCCAATATATGCTTCTCCCTTACCAAGCAACTCTGAAAGAATGAACTCTTCGGAAGAGATCATATTAAATTGGCCGTTCCAATAAGTAGAGAGATATTGGTTCACTGCCTCTTCACGATTATTTTTAATGAATAAAAAAGGCAGCCGGCTTTCACCAGTGGGATTCATGATGAGGAGGTCTATCAATTCTGGATGTAACTGGAGATCATATTCAGAATAGGTATCGGTGGGAATCTGCCCATGATCGGCGGATAAAATGAACAGTGTTTTTCCTTTATTGGATGACACGGTAGAAATAAATTGATGTAGTAAACATGCGAATGTGTTCCACTCTGCCACCAAACGTGGATGATGAGGACCAAAGCGGTGAGAGAGGGTATCTAATTCTCCCCAATAGATATAGGTGAATGTTTTAGCCCCATCTTTTCTTGGGATGGATTCTCCGGCGGAATACCAAAGATCACTTTCGGTTCGATATGAATGACAATCCACATCTTTAAAAAGCATCTGGGATAAACCTGACCCGGAAATGGATTGGTGTTGAAATACCTGTGATCTGACACCATGATCTTTGAAGTACGTACCCAGAGTTGGCATTGGGAGAAAATTGCCAGGATCAAACCCCGCACTGGTGATCGTTGCTTTTCTATCCAAGAACGCCGCTGGAGAATGGGTGATCATGTTTGTGATGCATCCAAATTCCTTCAGGAAGAGTTCATACCCGATTATGCCGTGTTTGATCGGTTGTGCTCCGGTCCAGAGAGTGGTTAAAGTGGCGCTCGTAGTACTGGGTACGATGCTGGTTAAAGGGCAGAATGTACTTCTTGCCAGGATTGATTCCCATTTATTATCCGTTTTGCCTGCCGTCAAATTATCAAGAAAATCTTTAAATAGCGAGAGGGATAGCCCATCAACGAGGAGCAGGATCACTTGCTCGTATTCACTCTCAAATTGATCCATGATGATCGGCATCAAAGGCAGATTGTTCTCTAAAGGGCAGCCAAGCCATCGGCTGATACTTGCGGGTAGATTCGCAATAGATAAACCCTGATAGGCTGGTACAACATAATCGCCGCCAGCCAGAAAGGCGGGTTTTTCTTGAGAGCGGATGATATTTAATATTTGGTCATATTTTGTTTGCATTGACTTTTTGCTATAATAGTTTAATGGCATAACAGGTTAATTATGCACCAGATTCAAGTTTTTTTACCAATAAAAATGTGGGGGAAGTGAGAAAAACCTAGTTGGGATCGATTCTGGTCAATATTTTTTTACAATAGAATATTAATTCTTTTGTATAATCATCTTAGAAAAAAACGAGGAAAATGCGACGCGAATTATTAACCTGGGATGATGTGGATAAATTGATCGGTCACCTCATTCCTCAATTTGATCACGATTATGAAGGAATGGTCATTATCACACGCGGTGGGATAGTTCCCGGAGGGCTTCTTGCGGCTGCCCTTCAATTGGAAAATATTCTAACAGCATCAGTTGACTTTCCCGCAGAAGCGGAAATGGACCTTACCCGTCAGCGGAACCGATTTGTTTCATGGCCGCAATTTATTCAATTCCCAGGTGAAGATGTACTGAGTTCCCGCCGCATTTTGGTCGTTGATGATGTGTGGGGGTCAGGACGAACGATCACCGCTGTTAAAAACAGAATATCAGGTCTGGGAGGCGTTCCATCTACCTGTGTTTTGCATTTCAATCCATACAGAAATTTGTTTGGAAAATTCCGTCCTGATTACTTTGCTGCAACCACAGACGCGTACATTGTGTATCCGTGGGAATCACCAAGGAACCAGGAAAACCCGATCATAGGCGGGTTTGATCAATAATTAGGCTGGGTATGTATTCAGATCGTCAAGCAAGATCTGGCGGTATTTTTCTACCATCGATTCCACGCTGAAAAGATCTTCCGCTCTGGTTCTGGCTGAACTTCTGAATGCAGGTAGGTCGTCAATAATTTGCTGCGCAGCTTTGGCAAGCGCTTCAACCTTTGGAGGTTCCAGATTCCAGTAATCTCTACCATATGGGACGACAATTCCGCCGTTTTCCCCAATTAGTTCTGGCAGCGAACCAGTTGCGTAACTCACCACGGGCAGTCCGCATCCCAGCGCTTCTATTAAGGAGTTTGGGCAGGCCGCGTTGATTTCTGCGGGGAAAAGGATATGCGCTGAACGATCGAGCTCAGGAATTTCTTCGTGGGGAACCAACCCCAGCCAGTTGATGGTCACCAGCGGGTGGGTTGTAATGAGGGTTTTCATTGATTCTGGAAGGTTGCCAGCGATCAATAATTCTACTGGCTTGCCAACTTGGTCAGGCAAATGATTGGCCAATTCAACTGCATTGAGAAGATCCCGTTCATGGCCGCCTTTAAAACTGCCTTCAACAACCAATAACCGAATCGTATTTATAGGGCGAGAATTTATTTTAGCTGGAGAAAAAGTATCCAGATCCACCCCATTGTAGATGACCGTATGCGGAGTTTTAAGGGAACCATACACAGTATGCCACCAATCACGGGTGAAATTACTTTGATAAACAACCGCATCTGCAAACATCCGTCTGGTGAAGGACAGCTGAAGATTCATTCGCTCAGATCGGATGTAATGCTTAATTCCCGTAAATTTTTTCTTATGCAGCCAATTCATCCCGTCCAATCGCTGGACGATGCGGATCCCGCTGTGTTTGGCGTAGACCAGGTCATCAAACTTTCGAGTCCCGCCTATGATGAGCAGCGCGGAAGTTGAAGGATCTCTGGGATCATGATTGACGGATATGCCGATCTCCCCTAATCCCTTAATGAGCTTCGACTGGAATGATGAAGGTCCCCCGGCTCCTTTTAATTTGGGCAGAATACAAATTGAAGATTTAGCCACAATGTTTGCTGTTTCCTTGTCTTTTTTATTAGTCCAACAAGATTTTAGAATTGATCATTCTTGGACGAGTATGTGCTATTTTACTGGATTTAAAGATAAAATAGGACAATTTAACTTATGGGTAAAGAAAAACGGATTGTTGTAAAGATAGGTACGTCGACTCTGACAGGAGGAGATACGCATTTGCTTCGGCCTCAGATCGTGGAATTGGCACGCCAAATTTCCGAATTAATAAGAAATGGGAACAAGGTGTGTGTGGTTTCTTCCGGTGCTATCGCTGTCGGTCGGGAAGCGCTAGAATTTCCTGACCTTCCCAAATCAATCCCCGTTAAACAAATGTTGGCTGCTGTTGGGCAACCGCGGTTGATGAACGTGTATGAGCAAATATTCGAAATATTTGATTGTAAGGTCGCTCAAATACTGCTTACGCGTGAAGATATCCGCGATCGGCGCAGATATATTAATGCACGCAATACCATTAACTCTCTTTTAGATCATGACGTGATACCGATCATTAATGAAAATGATTCTGTTGCAACAGAAGAGATCAAAATCGGGGATAATGATAATTTGTCAGCGCTTGTAGCCAATCTCATCGAAGCTGATCTATTGGTGCTTTTGACCGATCAAGAAGGATTGTTTACCTCTGACCCTGACCATACTGAAAAAGCAGAATTGATCCATCGGATCGAAAGCGAAAGCATCCCAGAAGAAATTTGGAACGCTGCAGGTGGTACTCAGAACGGATTGGGAACCGGCGGCATGGTCACTAAATTACAGGCGGCGGATACTGCCCGCCGGTCTGGAACTCATGTGGTGATCGCAAAAGGAGATCTGCCGAACATCCTTACCAGGATTACGGCAGGTGAGAAGTTGGGTACCCACATCTGTTCTCTTGTTGACACATTGGAAAGCCGCAAGCGATTCATGCTGGCCGGCGTGGTCCAAAAAGCTGCCATTATCATTGATACGGGCGCAAAGCGCGCACTGCTAGGCGGCGGGTCGCTGTTACCGGTGGGTATAAGTGAAGTAACAGGTGAATTTGACCGGGGAGATATTGTTCCTGTAAAGGGGTCGGATGGCAAAGACTACGCGATAGGCTTGGTGAATTATTCATCAGATGAGGTACAAAAGATCAAAGGCCGCCAATCGGGAGAGATTGAACCGATTCTCGGGTTTGCCTTTGGTGACGAGGTCATCCATCATAATAATATGACTGTGCTTCGATGAGGGTAGATATATGCTAAATGTGGAGTCTATTTGCAGACGTGCAAAGAAAGCCAGCCGGTCTTTGGCGCTGGTTTCCAGGGTTAAAAAAGACAAGGCATTAGCTCTGCTTTCCGATTGGCTTTTAGTACATCAGGATGAGATTGTCAGGGAAAATGAGATCGATATCAAGAACGGTACATCCTCTGGATTGTCTCCTGCAATGATTGATCGATTGACACTGTCTCAAGCCCGAATTCAATCAATGGCGGATGATCTAAAAAATGTGATCCGTCTCCCCGACCCAGTAGGGGAAGTGCTTGAAGAAAAGGATCTGGAAAATGGGCTGCACATCAAGAAGCAGAGAGTTCCACTGGGTGTACTGGCAGTAATTTATGAATCCCGTCCCAACGTGACCATTGATGTTGCTTCATTAGCGTTAAAGAGCGGTAATGCAGTCATAATGCGTGGCGGTAAAGAAACCATTCACAGCAACCAGATCCTCGTGGCTGGGATCCACTCAGCTCTTAACGCGGCGGGCATTGACCCGGAAATAGTACAGTTCATCGGAGATCCTGACCGCAAACTGGTTGAAGACCTTCTTACTATGTATAAATACGTCGATATGCTGATCCCGCGCGGCGGTGCAGGTTTGCACCAGTACTGCCGGGAACGTTCCACAATACCTGTTATCACAGGCGGGATTGGTATTTGTCACTTGTTCGTGGATGAGGGTGCGGATCAGGATCGGTCTTTAGCTGTCATTCGAAATGCCAAGATCCAACGTCCGACTGTGTGCAATGCACTCGATACAGTGTTGATTCATCAATTGGTTGCTGAAAATTTTGTTACAAAGTTAATTGATTATCTAAGGGAAGATGGGGTCTCATTCAGATTAGATGAAAAGGCTTTCAAATTCTTGCCCGATGAGAATAGCTTGGACGTTAAATTAGCCAAAGAAGGTGATTTTGATACTGAATGGCTTTCATTGGTTCTGGGAATAAAAATTGTTGACGGGATTGATGAAGCAATACAGCATATTTTTATCCATTCCACCGGGCATTCAGATGGAATCTTGACCCAAAATGAAGAAAATGCGGAGCGGTTTATCGCGGAAGTGGATTCCGCGGCGGTATATGTGAACGCCAGCACGCGTTTCACTGATGGATCCCAACTTGGTTTAGGCGCGGAGGTTGCTATTTCTACTCAACGTCTGCATGCTCGCGGTCCAATGGCTTTGCGCGAATTAACCATATATAAATGGGTGATCAGTGGGGATTACAAAATACGAAAGTAAGAATCCTTCGATCCCTTATTCTTTTAGAAGGGTATTTACTATTTCAATTGCGGCTTTTCCATCCCCATACGGATTTGCTGCGTTTGACATTGTTTGATAAACAGAAGCATCATTTAAAACTAACGCAGTTTCACTCACGATTTTTCCAGCATCAGTACCCACTAATTTAAGCACACCAGCATCAATGCCTTCCGGGCGTTCCGTAACATCCCGCAGGACGAGACAGGGAATGCCCAAACCGGTTGCTTCTTCCTGAATTCCACCCGAATCGGTTAGGATCATATGCGCGTGTTTGAGCATATGTACTAATGAAATATATTCCAAAGGTGGAAGAAGCGTGATGTTGGGAATACTCTCAAGCAGCGCGTGAACCGGATTGAATATATTGGGGTTGAGGTGGACCGGGTAGAAGATCTCAACAGAATCCGCATATTTTTCTGCCAGAGATTTCAGTGCTTCACAAATGGATTTGATAGGATCACCAAAATTTTCCCGCCGATGCGCGGTGACAAAGATCATCCTTTTTTCTTTCGAAAGGATGTTCTTTTCTTGCAGCAGAACCTCGATCTCTTTCGGCATTGGAAGCGTGGTGATTTGAGAAAGGGCATCAATGATGGTGTTGCCGGTAACTTTGATAATGTGGTCATCAATACCTTCTCTAAGTAGGTTACCGCGGGCCCATTGGGTCGGTGCGAAGTGCAAGTCCGCAATCACTCCTGCCACCCTGCGGTTGATCTCTTCAGGGAAGGGCTGCCATTTGTCCCATGTACGCAATCCTGCTTCCACATGCCCAACCTTGATATGGCGGTAATAGGCTGTTAGAGCGGCTGCCATGACAGTGGTTGTATCTCCCTGGATCAGCAGCCAATCTGGATCAAATTCCTCTAATACTGGATCAAGGTGCGTGAAGATCGATGCGGTTAGTGACGCCAGACTTTGATTATCACGCATGAGGTTGAGGTCGCGATCGGGTTTGATCTTGAAAAGATCAAGTACCTGATCAAGCATTTCGCGGTGCTGGGCGGTGACAACAACGATGGATTTAAAATGAGGATTCTTTTCAAGTTGTTGAATGACTGGCGCTAATTTGATCGCTTCAGGCCGGGTGCCAAAAACAGTCATCACACGGATAGGGTTCATCTATGGTTGCTTCCCATCTCCCAATTTGTAAATTGAAAACCCGGCTTTTTGCCATTCTTGTTTATTCCATCCATTGACCGTATCCAACACGGTACGAGCGCTGGTGTTTTTGGCAAGTTCTGTTGGATCGATCTCTTTGAGTTGAGAATGTCCAACGAGCAGGATGATGAGGTCTGCCTGTGTTACTGCTTCTTGAAGTGTTCGGGCGGAAATGACTGCTTCAATAGAATGATCCGTGTCAAATGGTTCGTAAACAGTTACTTTTGCGCCCGCATCACGAAGATGTATGACTGTTTCAATTGAAGGAGATTCGCGCAGGTCATCCACATCTGGCTTATAGGCTAATCCCAAAGCAGTGATCTTTTTTCCGTTTAGTTTGCCGGTTTTCCGTTCAAGGAAATTCACCACATACTCTGGTTGAGAATCGTTTACCTGTCGGGCGCTATGGATCAGGCTTGTCAGGTCAGGGGCTGCTTCCACAAAAAACCATGGATCGACACTGATACAGTGTCCACCAACGCCAGGACCTGGATTAAGAATTTCTACGCGCGGATGGCGGTTAGCCAGAGAAATAGCTTCCCATATATCGACTTGAAAGCGGTCAGCCAGACGGGCGAATTCATTCGCAGCGGCAATGTTGATATCCCGGTAGGTGTTTTCCATTAATTTGACCATCTCCGCGGTTGTGGCATCCGTCAGGAATATCTCGCCGCGCACGAATGTGCTGTACAGCAGTTTGCCTGCTTTCGCGGAATCATCATTGATCCCGCCGATCACACGTGCGTTCTCAATTAATTCCCTCAGAATTTGCCCGGGGAGGACGCGTTCTGGAGAATAGGCAAGCTGAAAATCTTTCCCGGCTGAAAGCCCGCTTTTTTCTAAGATCGGCAGCAGAATGTCCACAGTTGTTCGCGGTGGAGATGTTGACTCAAGAATGACCAAATTTCCTTTTTTGAGATGTGGGGTGATCGCTTCTGCTGCGGCGGTGACAAAGCTGAGATCGGCTAATTTATTTTCTTTAAATGGGGTGGGCACCGCAATGATGAACGCGTCCGCGGGCTGCGGTTGATCTTTAATTACCAAATTTCCTGAATGAACGGCCGCCTGAACCAATGTCCGCAATCCGGGTTCAAAAATGTGGACTTTGCCATTATTTAGACTTTCAACGATCGCTGGATTTGTATCCACACCGATCACTTTCAATCCATGAGTGGCAAAAGTGCTTGCGGTTGGCAAACCAATATAACCAAGCCCAAGGACACACAGCGTTTGATAACTCACTATATGATATCTCCTAAGTAAGAATTCGTTCTTATTATCCCATAAATTAAACTAGGAACTAAGGTATTCGTTTACATCGAGAAACCTGAGGAGAAAAAAACCAGTTTCATATATAATGAAAAAACTGATTAAAAAGAAACCCGGTCAAAAAAGGCCAGAAAGACAGGCGGCGATGACACGAAAACATATCATAATTTTGATTCTATTAATTGTTTTGAACAGCTGCACAATTATTGAACGTGACAAATCCCCAGATTCCGATTCTTTTTCAGGGGAATCAGAAAATCGATGTGGAGATGGGATATGTGATGGACCTGAAAATTCAGACTTGTGTAAAGAAGACTGCTTATTAAATACAAATGCAGATTCAGAGAATGAAATTGACCAGAAAATTCTTGCTGATGAAGATAGCGTTCTTGCTCAAATATATTTTGATATTCAGGTTAATCGGGCAGGGGGTGTGGGTGATTGCGGACAACCTCCCTGGGGAGTAGATCATGTGGATGGAGGAGATTATTCATGTACTCCTCCAAAGTATTGGTATAACTATGCCCTTTCAGCGACAGCTTTGCAGAACTTGCAGCTGTCGCCTTCTGGAAATGATAAATGGACCTTAGCAGGTGAAAAAAGTGGAGGAGGAACATACCAATCAGTTTCAGCATCTTCTGATGGTCGCCGCATCTGTGAACCAGAAAAGATCGATGGAAATGTTTTTGAGATACATACTGATGGATATTATCAAGATGGCGAGGTTTTCATAAGTCTACAGGCAGACCCACGCGAATTAACATCATGGGAATGCGATCAAGGATCGAGTTATGAAAGGGAAACCACCCTGTTATTAATTGATTGGGCTGCTGCGATGTCAGGAAATTTCACTGACCTGTCATTAAAGTTAACAATAGAAGACCTGGTAAGTCCCGGCGTGTACCAGAAATTGATCACTACATCAATGAACCCAAGTCCTGAAAATAGGGATATTGTTGAAATAACCATTGATTTCACATGTTTAGATTTCCAATCTGGAGGTGTTTACAATTCGATACCATGTCCATGGGAATAAAAATTATAAAAAAAATTCAATGAAATGAAGGGAAAAAAATGAACAAAGAAATGAAGGCTACATTATTAAAAGCAGCAGTTGAAGGATCTAAAAATGCGCACTGCCCATACTCTAAATATCGGGTTGGAGCAGCGGTTTTAACCAAAACCGGAAAGATCTATCAGGGCGGTAACATTGAAAATGTTTCTTATGGAGCTACAGTGTGTGCAGAACGTGTGGCGATCTGGAAAGCGGTGTCTGAAGGCGAAAAGGAATTTGAAGCGATCGCAGTGATCGGTCCAGGGACCAGTGAAGGGTATCCCTGCGCTCAGTGCCGCCAGGTGATGGTTGAGTTCGGGTTGGATTGGCTGGTGGTCAGTGGCGATCAGGACGGCAATTATTTAGGTGATATGACTGTTCGGGAATTGGTCCCGTTCCCATTCACCCCCAGTGCATTATTGGGATAATTATTTAGAATAACCAGCTGTTCGCTCAAAGCCAGAAATGGTAAAAATATGCGGTTGTCTTCCTGTGATAACCGCATTTTTCATATAAATTACACGCAGGAAGATTATCCCCTTGCGTTACGACCTGCGCGGTATGGCATCCGTTCTTGATGAACCATCTGCGAGCGTCGTATACAAGCTGCTGTCCAAGTTTCTTCCCGCGGAAATTTTCATCCACTGCGATCAACCCGATGCTTCCAACTCCCTGTGATTTTGCAACTGTCACCATACCTGCTATTTGGTTAGCCTGAACGATGACCAGGATCGCATCCGCCATTTCTCCAGTCACACTTTTTCGCATCCAAGTTTTATAGAGAGAGGAAAAATTCTCGCGGGAAAATCCTGGATCTACTGCGAAGCGGGAAAATTCACCGCTCTGTAGGGCAAGTTTTTCTAATTGGGAAATCGGTATATCGCTGGTGTAGGGCTTGCTTCTGGGGAGGCCTAGAGTGTTCATGTCAATATTATTCAGATCGATCTCAAAAATGGTCTTTCGGTCGACCAATATGCCACCTAACAGATCTATATCATATGCGCATTCTTCATCCGAAGGCCAATAAGCAAGGTGGTATCCTTCTTTTCGCATCTCAGACAGGATAGAAGATAACCGATCAATCTCTAACACAGTTGGAATGATCCTGCCGGTTTTCTTGCTGAAAAAATCAGTATCCCAAGGTAGTAATTGATATTCCATAAGGTCGCTATAATTATCTCATAAGGAATTACCAGATAATATCAGTTATTTACCTTGAGTGTAAAACAATTAAAAAGTGAGGTATTCAACATGGCAAAACAATATCATATTCAATTAGATGAAGGGGACTGCGCTCCGTATGTACTGCTGCCGGGAGATCCGGGCAGAGTAAAAACTGTGGCTGATACATGGGATTCTTCCCGTAAAGTTGCTGAGAACAGGGAATACGTTACCTATACCGGGGTATATAAGGATGTACCGATCACCTGTACAAGCACCGGCATTGGCGCTCCATCCACCGCGATCGCAATCGAAGAGTTGGCGCGAGTGGGTGCAAAAACATTTTTGCGCATCGGAACCTGCGGAACATTCCAGGATGAGGTCAAAGACGGCGATATGGTCATCTTCGACTCTGCCGCGCGTTATGATGGCGCTTCACGGGCGTACGCGCCGATCGAATTTCCAGCTGTCGCGCATTACGAAGTGATCCAGGCATGTATTCAGGCGGCGGAGGTACTTGGAATTTCATATCATGTCGGGACAACACGTACGCATGATGGGCTGTACGCCCGCCAGCAGGCAGCCGGAGGATCATTTAATGGATTCTGGCAGTCCGATTGGGCACACCATTATGAAGATCTAAAACGATTGAATGTGGTTGCTTCTGAGATGGAGGCAAGTGTGATCCTGGTGCTCGCAAAAGTGTGGGGTTTACGGGCAGGAGGCATCGCCACTTCAGTGATCAATGTGCTTAACCCCGCTGTGGATGATGGAGAATATGACCCTGAAAAGGTTTTTGATCATTCAACAGAAAACATTCGCAACTTAGCGTTAATGGGGAGCGAAGCAGTTCGTATATTAGCGGAAATGGACAATAAATAAAGGTCACCAAACGAAATAATTAATTTGGTTGCGCCACTACAATTTTTAGACAAAGTATCAAAAATAAGGGTAGGGAAGATCCTGCATAGTACAATCAATTAAGAGGTCCTTATGACAAAAACACTGTATCTAATTGATGGTCATGCCCTTGCCTATCGGGCATATTTTGCGCTAATGGCAACTGGTGCGCGCTTCCAATCACGTTCTGGGGAGCCAACCGCAGCGACGTACGGATTCACGAGCATTCTGCTGAGCCTTCTTGACCGTGAGAAACCGGAATATTTAGCGGTTGCATTTGATACGGGGAAAACTTTCCGAAATGACCGTTATCCTGACTACAAAGCTACGCGCGCCAAGATGCCAGATGAACTCGTGCCGCAAATTGAGCGCATCCGTGAATTAGTTGACGCATTTAATTTTCCCAGACTTGAGGTGGAAGGGTATGAGGCAGATGATGTGCTCGGGTCCATTGCCCGAAAAACGGCGGCAAAGGGAATGGGGGTGAAGATCATCACCGGGGATAGGGATCTGCTTCAGCTCGTGACAGATCGAATTATTGTCAATCTCGCAGGCGGCGGAAAACAGTCAGATGCAAAAGATTATTTCCCGGAAGATGTGGTTAAGAAAATGGGGGTCAAACCCGAGCAGGTTGTTGATCTAAAAGCACTGATGGGAGATACATCCGACAATATCCCGGGAATCAAAGGGGTAGGCCCAAAGACTGCTTCTTCCCTGCTAGAAAAATATCCGACTCTGGACGATATTTATGAGAATATTGAATCGATCAGCGGGAGAACCAGGAAGTTATTGGAAGAGTTTAAAGAGGATGCATACCTCAGTTATGATCTGGCAAAAATTGTGACCAATTTAGATATTGAAATTGATCTGGAACAGGCGCGCACAGATAACATCGATCTAAAGAAAGTAACAACCCTATTTAATGAACTTCAATTTCGAACCTTGACCAACAGATTCGCGAATTTATTAGGGCAGGGTGTAATATCTGGCGGCGAACAACTTTCATTGTTTGAGAAACAGCCGGCGAAATTAGGTTTTCCATCCGAATACGAAATTGAGATTAAGATCGTGGATGATGAGGAAAAGTTACAAAAATTAGCAGGGCAACTGAAGACAGCCAAGAAGATATCTTTTGATACAGAGACAACCTCAACAGATCCGATGAGCGCAGATCTAGTCGGAATATCTTTGGCTATTGAAGAAGGTGCTGCTTTTTACATCCCGATCGGTCATAAACATGGTGTAAAACAACTCGCCGCGGAGACGGTAATCGCCGTGCTTCAGGGTCCTTTCACGGATCTTTCGATTAAGAAAATTGGTCATAATCTTAAATATGATTGCCTGGTTTTGCGTAACTACGGTTTAAATACAAGGCCGCTCAGTTTTGATACGATGATTGCTGCCTGGGTGATTGAACCCGAGTCCCGCAGGTTGGGATTAAAAAAGATGGCAGAAGCGGAATTGGGTGTTAAGATGACGCACATTGAAGAATTGATCGGCAGCGGTAGGAACCAGATGACAATGGACACTGTCGCCGTGGATGAGGCAGCTCGTTACGCGGGCGCCGACGCTGAAATTCCACTCAGACTGGAAAAGATACTCTCTGCAAGGTTGATCAAGAATCAACTGGATAAGATTTTCGAAGAGATCGAAATGCCGTTGGTTCCGGTTCTGGAAGATATGGAATTTAATGGGATCGCGGTTGATAAAGAATTTTTCTTTACTTTTTCAAAAGAATTATCCGATCGGTTAGTTGAGATCACAAAAACAATGTATAAAAAAGTTGGATATGAATTTAATCTCAATTCAACCCAACAGTTATCAAAAGTGTTATTTGAAACGCTTGGGCTCACTCCGCCGGATTCAGGTAATAAAACCAAAAGCGGTAATTTCTCGACAGCGGCTTCCGTGCTTGAAGAAATGCGAGACCAGCACGAGGTTGTTGAATTACTATTGGAGTATCGCGAGCTGTCAAAACTGGTATCTACCTATTTAGATGCCCTTCCAAAGCAGATCAACCCAAGAACCGGACGTGTGCATACTTCATTTAATCAGACCGGATCAGTCACCGGCCGGTTGGCGTCGTCTAATCCAAACTTGCAAAATATCCCTACCAGGACACCCCTTGGACATCGAGTGCGGCATGGGTTTATCGCAGGAGAGGGAAATGTGCTGGTATCCGTTGATTATTCTCAAATAGAATTACGTATCGTTGCGCATATGGCGAATGATAAAGCGATGCTAGATGCGTTTAGAGCCCATCATGATATTCATGCGACTACAGCTGCCGCTATCTACCAGGTTCCGCTTACAGATGTGACAAAAGACCAACGCAGACATGCAAAGGCGATCAATTTCGGGCTGATCTATGGGATGAGCCCATTCGGACTTACTCGCACAACAAATTTAACCCTCGCAGAAGCTGAAAATTTTGTAAAAGCATATTTTCAGGAATTTCCTGGTGTAAAAGCCTACCTGGACGGTATACGCAAAACCGCGGCGGAAGCAGGATACGTTGAAACGCTGCTTGGCAGAAAGCGTTATTTCCCGCAATTAAAAAATCCCGCAACTGCGCAAGTACGTTCACGGGCAGAAAGAGAAGCGATCAATGCACCGATCCAGGGGACAGCGGCGGATATTCTAAAGATCGCTATGATCCACTTGCCCAAGGCGATCAGGAACGAAAACCTAAAAGCAAAAATACTGATCCAGGTTCATGACGAATTGCTGCTGGAATGTCCGGAAATTGAACTAAAAGAGACCATACGGATTGTTCAGGAGGTAATGGAAAACGCATTTGTACTTTCGATCCCTCTGGAGACGGATGTTGCCTGGGGTAAGAATTGGGGCGACCTAAAAGACCTGGAATAATTGATAATTTGATATTTGGTTGCAGTCGGAAAATATCAAACCACTATATTATTCTTGGAACCGCAAAATCTAATGGTTGATCGAGATGGCTGCTGTCATTCAGTACCCGAATGATCGGAAGATGACCGTAAAAATCGACAATGGATATAGAAGCGTTCTCGATCCAATATGGCATGTAATTTTTCAGAGATCCGCCGGAAAGAGACGTGATTAAACATTTTAGAAAACTCCCGTGAGATACAACAGCAATTTTCTGTCCTTTATGCAGTAGTAAGATCTTGTTCAAAAAAGAATGTATTCTGTCTTCAATTTTGGCAATTGGTTCTCCATCTGGAAGTTCGGGGCGAATTGTTCCCAAGTCACGGTTGGTAGAAATGAAATGATTGAATTTCTCAATATATTCGGCTTGCTCAGATTCTAAATCATCAAGTGTGTGATTGGTTAGACTGCCAAAATCGATCTCGATAAGGTCGGGATCAACCAATATTTCACGGTTAGATTTGCCATTGATCATCTGAGCAGTTTTCAATGCTCTTTCAGCCGGGCTTGAAAAAAGCACGTCGAATGGGTAATGGTCGCTCATTTTCTTTGATACCGTTTTTGCCTGTTGGATCCCCTCTTGATTCAGTGGAATGTCAAGAGCGCCTTGGATCATCTTTTTCTTATTCCATTCTGTTTGACCATGCCGGATCAGAAATAGGCGTGTGAAAATGGCGCCTTGAAATTGATTTTTCATAATGGTGTTTCGCTTTCTTGATATCCTGGTTAATTTTTCTTCGGTTTTCCTTGATAGGGAGGAACAATGATCTTATAGATCTGGCAGACACGTTCATCCATCATACGGCTGCGAATTCTTGGGTCGATCTCTTTTAACGTGGCAGAAGTGGTGATCACAGTTGGTAATTTCGTTTCATAACGAAAATTCAGGACCTGATAAAGTTTTTCCCGCGCCCATGGAGTTGCGGATTGTGTACCCAGATCATCCAGAATTAACAATTTTGTTGTCCTAACCTGATTGAAAATATTATCATAAGAGACAGAGCTCGTGGGACTGAAGGTTGCCCGCAGATGATCGAGAAGGTCAGGCACAACCGTGAAAATGGGTTCTTCACCCAATGCGGCTCGATATTTACCGATCGCGGCGGCTAAATGGGTTTTCCCGGTCCCGTACATGCCCATCAGCACCAACCATCCGTTTGGTTTATCTGCAAACTGCTGCGCGACGTAAAACGCTTGGTCTAAGCTTTTCTGCGCGTCAGAAGGCAGTTTCTCTGATTTTCTGGTACTAAATATTTTAAAAGTGCGGTGGCTGCTTATTTGTGATAACGATGAGATCGGAGAGACTTCCCCATCGGCCAGAGGGTTCCTGAAGTCCTGCGCATCAATTTGCACTTTGACCACCAACTCACGATCCTGCAAGCGGGAACCGACGCGATCTTCAATTTGAGCCCAGCTTAAATTGGTTGTAATAACGGTTGGCAGTTTATGGACGTAGCGATAATTGATGATTTGAAATAATTTTTCCTGAGCCCAGGCAGTTGCATTCTGCGTACCCAGATCATCCAAGACGAGAAATTTAATATCACGTATCTCCTCGAAACGTTTCTCGTACGTTGTCTCCTGGGATGAAAAAGTAAACCGCAGCCAATCCAACAGATCGGGCACGGTCAGGAAAAGAGTTTCGACACCAAATGAGACCACCTGGTTCGCGATCGCAGCTGCCAGATGGGTCTTTCCGCATCCAAATCCACCCATAAGCAGCAGCCATCCTTTCAGATGGTGGGCGTAATTTTGGGATGTATTGAACGCTACTTCAAGGGTCTTATTAATTTCCAGTCCGCCGCCAATGCCATTGATAGCAAAATTTTCAAAGGTCATGTTTTTAAAAACATCCAGGTTGCTGACCTGATACAAGCGCCGTGTACTTTCTTTTTGCTTTCTAGCTCGCTGACATTCGCAGACCTCTAGAATACCAAAATCCGGGTCGTCAATAGACCGTTCATGGCGGACATACCCTATCCCGCCGCAGATCGGACACACCTCTTTTTTATGTGAGGATGTTTTTTTAGTGGTGTCCGATTTCTCCATATTCTCCTTTGATGTAGCGCCGGTAATCTTCTTGATCGTTTTCCCGATCGGTTCCATCCCGTCCTTCTTTCTGCCAGCGGTCAAGGATGCTTTCAACATACCGCCACCGGCGCACATTATTCTGAACCGCGATCTGGATCGCTTCTTTTATCCATTCATCAGGATACACTTCTTCTGCGTTCTTGAGCGCATCTGAGATGATCGGCGTGAGTGGTCCAATATTTTCCTGATAGAGCTGAAAAATATTTGGTTGAATGTGATCGAGCGTGGTTTTCGCAAATGAGAGTTCTTCGCTTATTTGAGATGCAGCATTTCTTCCGCTTTGACAGTTAATATAAAAGACACTCTGTCTATCTGATGGTCCGCTTTTGCTCTTTAGAAGGATATTATCATCAACTGCTTTCTCTAATTTACTTTCTACCAATTCCTTAATATTTTCAGAAGTTGTTTCAAGACCGCTTGTGAAGATCTTATCTAATAATATTGATTCTGCTGATATGGGCTTTCCGAAATCGCCGATCGTAAACGCTTTCCATAATACATATAAACAGATCTTCAATTCGTTCAGGTCGTTCAAATTGGGAAGTAATTCATGGAAAAACTCATCAGGAATGCCTGTGAACTTTTCTTTATTTTCCTGGAACCCATTGAAGCGTGTTGCCATCGGATCGCCTATGATTTAACTGTTGCTGCGTTATAGAATTGCGCAAGATCTTTTATGAAGATCATATCAATATCCCTGGTTGGACCATTTCGATGCTTGGCAATGATTAATTCGATCAATTGAGCTTTTTCATTTTCGGTCGCGAGCGCATCTTTTTTATGAATGAACATCACAATATCCGCATCCTGCTCCAAACTCCCGGATTCCCGCAAATCTGATAACATTGGTCTTTTATCAGATCGCTGTTCAACCGCGCGTGATAGTTGTGCTGCAGCGAGGACTGGCACATTCAATTCCCTGGCAAGTGTTTTTAAATTCCTGGAGATATAAGAAACTTCCTGTACGCGGTTATCTGTTCGGGATTCGCTGGACATAAGTTGAATGTAGTCAACAAGGATCAGATCAATGTGGTGTTCTAGGTGAAGACGGCGGCATTTTGTGCGCAATTGAATAGGCGTAAGGGCTGGGGTATCATCCAGATAGATCTTTGAATCACCAAGGACTTCAATGGCTTTGGTAAATACATCCCATTGGTCTTCTTTGATCTTGCCTGATCTCAGATCTTGAGAGTTAATACCAGTTTCCTGCGCGATCATACGTTGAACCAGCTGCTCATTAGACATTTCTAGCGAGAACATTGCCACATGTTTTTTATGCTTCAATGCTGCATTTTTAGCAATTGTCAGCAAAAAGCCAGTTTTGCCAGAAGCAGGTCTGCCTGCTATGATCAGGAGGTCGGATTTCTGTAATCCTCCAAGCACCTTGTCCAGATCAGATAGACCTGTTGGAACTCCAAAAATCTCCTCACTTCTTTGGGAAAGCTGTGAGACGCGATCATAATATTGACTGACAACAATCTGGATGCTTTCAAGATCACGCCGGATACGGCGTTCACTTAGATTAAAAACCGATTTTTCAGCAGCATCAATAATATTCTCAATTTGCCTATCCTGCTGATATGCCAATTTTGCCATCTCATTTGCTGATGCAAGCATACGCCTTCGAACAGACGTCTCTTCAACAATTTTTGCGTAGGCTTCTGCGTTTAGTGAACTGGGAGTTTGGTTGACAAGCATCATTAAATATGCCTGACCGCCGATCTCTTCAAGCTGGTTTCGATTTTCAAGTTCTTCGCTGACTGTTAAGATGTCAATCGGCGAACGATTCTCGTGCAGTTTGATAAAGACTTCCCAGATCCACCGATTTCGAATGATATAAAAATAATCCGCTTCCAATACCTGAGCTACATCGTAATAAGATTCTGGATTGATCAAAACAGATCCCAGAACAGCTTCTTCTGCCTGGCGGTTGTGGGGTTGGGATTGGATTGCCTCATTTTCTGAATCTTTGATATTAAAATTTGTATCCATTAGATCATCTTTTATTGTTCTTCTGTATTGTCTGAGTCGTCTTCATCCGAAGCATCTTCGTCGGAGTCACTTTTGCCTAACTTTGTATCCAAATAATCTTCAAAGATGGATAGACGATCACTCCCTAATATTAATTGGTCGCTTTCGGGTTCTGACCCTTCCTCATCGTCCAACAAATCATCCTCATCGTTAACATCCTCCGGGGTGATCGAAGCCTCATCCATTACTTTTGCTGTTACCATAATCGGCACATGGGCACGAACGGCAACAGCAATCGCATCTGATGGGCGCGAATCTATTTTCAATTCCTTGCCATCAATTTCGAGGATTAATTCACCATAAAAAATATCGTCTTTTAACGATTTGATGACAACGCGCGTCAACTGAGCATTCAGTGAGGTAATCGTGTTTTTAACCAGGTCATGTGTTTGAGGGCGGGAAACCTCGATTTCCTGCAGGGCGATCGTTATCGCTTCTGCTTCATAAGGACCTATCCAAATGGGTAGGAATCGGTCGCCGTCGACTTGTTTTAAAACAATGATCCGCTGTTGGTTCGTTAAACTCACCCGCAGACTATCAATCTTCACTTCTATGAGTTTTGCCATCCGTTCCTCCGCTGGAATATATATTTTAACATGCTGAAAAAATATTTCTTAAATAATGTGACTTTTTAAGTTAAGGTATAATACCCTATACTAGGATTATTTAAGGTTACTGTATTCAACGAATATGCGTGGAGAAAAATTCAGGAAATTCAATGAAATATTAAACCTTATTTATATATAAATTTATCCATGGTTTAATAGAGCAATTATCTTATGAAACATTTGATACTACTCATCGAAGGAAAGCGCATCGACCGCCCGTCATATATGGCGGGTTTGAACAAAAAAGGTTTCATCGTTGAATCCGTTTCGAGTGGTGCTGGAGCAGTCCAAAAATTAAAAGAAATCAATCCAAGCGCAGTAATTATTGATGCGGCATCCATGCGAACCGCCGGCACCCGTATCTGTGCTTCATTGCGTAAAGTAATAGATGAAGCGCCGATTATTCTGATTTTATCTGCAAATAAAGATAAAGTCAGTGATGATTGCGCGGATGAAATATTATATCTTCCATTTACCCTACAGAAATTACTAAACCGCCTTCGCCCGTATATGTCAACCAGTAATAATAAGAAATTGAATTGCGGTCCGATCACTCTTGACATGAAAGAACGCTGGGTAATTTGTGGTGATAAGAAAACCAGGCTAACTCCGCGTCTTTTCTTGCTGATGGAATCTTTGATGCGAAAACCGGATGAAGTGCTTCATAGGGAAGATCTGTTTAGAAAGATATGGGAGACAGATTATTTAGGAGACACCCGATCCTTGGATGTTCACATTAGTTGGCTGCGCAAAGCGGTCGAAGAAGACCCGCGTCATCCGGAATTTATCAAAACAGAACGCGGGATTGGCTATCGTCTGGAAGTTGAAAAGCCGCATCGGCCTAAAAAGCGATCCTAAAAACCAATAAAATAGGTGTGCAGTTAAAACAAGGGAAATAATACTATTCCTTTTTTATTTAAATTGAATTAATTACGAGGGAAAGCAATAATCCGCCAGCGATAACACTGCCCAGCTGCCCGGCTGTGTTTGACCCCATGGCGTGCATCAGGATAAAGTTTTCAAAATCCTCATCCTGAGCCATTTTGGCTGACAACCTTCCAGCCATGGGGAACGCGCTGATCCCGCACGCTCCAATGAGAGGGTTGATCTTGCCGCCGGTAATGAGCGCCATCAGTTTACCAAACAGCAAACCGGCCATCGTATCCATGACAAATGCAAGTAACCCCAGACCGAGGATTAGTAGTGTATCTAACTGAAGAAAACTTTCTGCGGTCATAGTTGCACCGATCGTTAACCCCAGGAACAATGTTGCGACGTTAATAATTTCATTTTGGGCTGATTGATTGAGCCGATCAACAACACCTGATTCCTTTAGTAAATTTCCTAGCATTAACGCTGCTATCAATGGGGCGGCATCTGGAGCGAGGATGCTGATGATGATTGTCACCATAATAGGGAAGATGATCAATGCTGTTTTGCTGATGACTTTGGGGGCATATTCCATTCTGATCAAGCGTTCTTTTCTGGTTGTAAGAAGTTTCATCACCGGAGGCTGGATTATGGGGATAAGACTCATATAAGAATAAGCAGCTACTGCGATAGGAGCAAGCATATGGGGGGCAAGTTTCCCTGCAACAAATATTGCCGTTGGTCCGTCGATGGCTCCGATCACGCCTATTGAAGCTGCCTCATTGAGGCTGAATCCCAGAACGGTTGCGATGAGCAGTGTTCCATAAATCCCGAATTGCCCGGCAGCTCCTAATAGAGCCAAATAGGGTTGAGATAATAATGGGCTAAAATCGATCATGCCTCCCACACCGATAAAAATTAAAAGCGGGAACAACTCTGATTCTATTCCTGCTCTATACAGGACCGAAAGGAACCCGTCCCCGGTAGGTGTTGCGGCCATTCCCAGGTTAGCAAGAACACACCCAAAGCCAATTGGTAGAAGAAGAACGGGCTCATATTGTTTCACAATTGCCAGAAAAATTAGAATTAGACCGATGGAGATCATTAATACATTTCCCCAACTGAGGGCGAAGAAATTTCCTGCGAATAAGGATAGGATCAAGGAGAAATCCATAATTATTTTTCCTCTGAATCAAATTCCATCAATATCTGGCTTTGGCTTACATGATCTCCGATAGCGATAAAAATTTTCTTTATAACACCATCTTTATTGGCTCTGATAGAGTTTTTCATTTTCATAGCTTCCAGAACACATAATTCCTGCCCATAAGCAACAGCATCACCCACATTTGCTGAAATTTCTACAATTACCCCCGGTATTGGAGCGATTAAAGAGCTGGATTTACCCTTCGACTTTGCATGGGAACCATCAGTATCTATTGGCTGAACCGGGTGGGCCACTTGCGGAGTTGAGGAGATTGGAAAGCTTGTTTCTGAGGGAACCAAAGTTTCTTCAGGCCACACTTCAAAAATTTCTCCATCAACTTCTGCTTGGATCGGGCGAGCATGAATATCGCCGATTTTCACCGCAAATGATTTCCCCTGAATTTTTACGTGAATTTTCATTTATTTTCCCTATCTTTAAACGATATTTCCAATCGATTATTGATCACTTGATTTCTATGCCCGATTTGCCAGGCACTCATTTGCTGGCTGCTTTCTTGTCTGGTTGACAAGAAGGATGTGTTCAATAGAGCCATTGCTACCGCAATTGACGCGGCTGCTGCTTTTTGTTTGGATTCAAGATCGAGGTCCTGGTCCTGGCAAAATGTGGTACTTTCATTTCCACGAATTTTTTTTCGGCTCATATTTGTAATTCGAACCAAAATATCCATGAGAAACCATAAGAAAATCAAACCTAATATGACCAATGCTGCGCCAATTAATGAGATCCATAAAACTTGATTCATTTTAATTTCCTAGACTGGAGAAATACCATGTTTTCGAGCAGGGTGCTGGATTTGTTTCTCTTTTATGACGGACAGCGCGCTGATAACCTTCGCCCTTGTTTCAGATGGGAGGATCACTTCGTCGATGATGCCAGCCTTTGCGGCTGCATATGGGGTGAGATATTTTTCCTGATATTCCTGAATTAATTCACTGCGTTTGGCATCCGGATCTTCGGAATCATTAATTTCTTTTCTGGATATGATATTGACCGCTCCTTCCGCACCCATAACAGCGATCTCTGCTGTTGGCCAGGCATAATTAATATCTGTGCCGATGAATTTACTGCTCATAACCACATACGCTCCCCCAAATGCTCGCCTGGTCACAATGCTAATTTTCGGAACGGTCGCTTCAGCATACGCGTACAGAATTTTTGCGCCATGGCGAATGATCCCTTTATGTTCCTGGTTGATCCCGGGGAGAAAACCGGGAGAATCAACGAAAGTAACCAAGGGGATATTGAAAGCGTCGCAAAAGCGTACGAAACGCGAGATCTTATCGGATGCATCAATATCAATGATGCCTGCGAGCGCGCTGGGTTCCTGTGCAACGATCCCTACAGAACAGCCGTTAAATCGTGCAAAACCCACAATCGCGTGCGTTGCGAAGGTGGGCTGAACCTCGAAAAAAGAATTTCGGTCAACTACTTTTCGTATGACTTCGTGCATATTGTAGGGTTTGGTCCCATCCACTGGGACGATTGTATCCAATTCTGTATCAACGCGGAAAGGGTCATCCGATGGAGCGATACAGGGAGGGTTTTCCATGTTATTTGAAGGGATATACCCCAATAGAGTGCGGCATTGAGATAGAGATTCGTTTTCGGATTTTGCGGAGAGTGACGCAACACCGCTAATGCTCATGTGTACACCTGCGCCGCCGAGATTTTCGAAATCAACTTCTTCGCCTGTAATTTCTTTTATCACATTAGGACCGGTGATGAACATATAGGAATGTTTTTCGACCATCAGGATAAAATCTGTAAGAGCAGGGGAATATGCTGCCCCTCCGGCACATGGTCCCAGTATGAGACTGATCTGTGGAACAACTCCTGAATATAGTGTGTTGCGGCGAAAAATTTCCGCGTATCCCATTAGGCTGTGTACACCTTCCTGAATCCGGGCGCCTCCCGAGTCGATCAATCCGATGATCGGTGCCCCGTTTTGAGCAGCCAGATCCATCACTCTGCAGATCTTCTTGCTCTGCATTTCGCCGAGTGATCCCCCCATCACCGTGAAATCTTGCGCATACACAAAAACTTTTCTGCCGTTGATCTGCCCATACCCGGTAACGACACCATTACCTACAGAATCAAATTCATTGGCACCAGATACTCCAGGTTCTTGAGCCACAAAAGACTCCAACTCATGGAAACTGGAAGAGTCAAGGAGTACAGCCAATCTCTCCCGAGCGGTCATTTTACCTTTTTCGTGCTGTTTTGCAATTCGTTTTTCACCGCCGCCCAACTTTGATTTTTTTCTGAGATCGATCAGTTTCTGATTTGTATCCGTTTTCGACATTTTTTTACCTGATGATAATTTATTTCATTTTAATCTAAAATTTTCCGAAAACACATTTTTTATCAATAAAATCTAGAAAATGGTCCAATTTAAGAAAAAATACCTAGTATTTTGCCCTAATGTCATAAAGTAAAAAGGCAATTATTTCTTTAATGGAGGAATCTAATTATGAAAAGAGGATTAACAACAATAACGCTGTAAAGGAGAGCGGTAAGATCAAGGATGCGGAAAAAACAATATACGCGGCACTTTTAAAGCCCTTTTTTCTAAAAAGGTATGAACCAAATCCAAAATCGACAAAAAAAACAAAAAGGGAAAGGAGGGGAAGCAGGATCAATCTCTCAGATGGAGATTCCTGTCGATTTGCTCCAATTGCTTCTAATCCTAATGGAACTGTGTCTCGTGTTGGGATAATGAAACTTATGACGATCAGAAGTAATAGGGAAAGGATTGCGCTGGAAAAAAGTAATCTTCTGGCAGCTTTATCTTTAAATAGAGTGGAGAGTATAAATTGTGGTTGATTGGATTTTTCAGCGATCGGTGTAATAGATCCCATCTCTGCAAACCGATAAAAATCATTTTGAAATGTACTAATGTCCCGTGGAGATATGGCAAATATTTGTTTTTTTGTGGCTATCAACATCAAATTGTTGATATCTGACGCAATGTATTCTATTTTCCCAAGATCCCTATGATTTCGAACGCCTAAAATTGCACCAGGAAAATTGATCCGCGGCATCGGTAATTTTGTTGCAATATCTTCAGGTAGACGTACCCATTCGATATCTGCCATTGGGATTTCTTCTATCCGCAGCCCCCATTGAATACTTACACCGTCACGGGATAAAGAGTAATTCGCACGAAGGAGGGATATCAGGCGGTATAGGAAGAATGGAAATGGTAAAAAAGAGGTCACGCAGGCGATCAGATATAAAATAAAGACCCCTCTTACTTGCTGAATTAAAGCTGACCAGAGAAGATACCCGCTTGCAGCGAGCAGGATCAAAAGGAAACCAAGATGAACAACTACGCCGCGTTGAATTAGGGGTTGGTGAGATATATTTTCATCCATCAATCAACCTTTATGATCAATTTAGAAGACATTCAGATAATTTTTCACATACAAGATCCACTTGTTCTTCAGTCATAATACCGGAAAATGGAAGCGCAATACTTCGGTTTCCAATATCTTCGGTTACCGGATAATCTCCGGATTGATAACCAAATAGGTCGACCATGTATGGCTGCAGGTGGATGGGAAGGAAATAAGGTCTAACAGGAATTCCGGCAATATCCAGCTTATTTGCTAACACATCCCGATCGATCTGCTTATCCAGACGAATTACATATACGAACCAACTCATTCTGGTTGTATCAGTTGTAACAAATGGTTTTTCGACACCATTGATCTGACTGAGTTTTGCGTTATACCAGTCAGCAACTCTCTGCCGATCGTTCAGTAACTTGTTGACACGCTTCATTTGGGAAATACCGAGTGCAGCGCTCAATTCATCCAAACGGTAGTTATAACCCAGATAGGTGTGCTGCAGCCAGGTATCACCCGGCGCCCGACCCTGGTTGCGTAGCGCGCGCAGCATATCTGCATACTCCTTATTGTTGGTTATGACCATTCCGCCTTCACCGGTTGTGACCTGTTTATTCGGATAGAAAGCAAAAACACCAAAATCACCAAATCCGCCGGCTTTTTTATGTTTGTATTCTGCTCCAAGTGCTTCACATGAATCTTCTATCAATGTAAGTTCATGGTCAGATACAATTTTTTGGAGTTGGTCATACTCCGCAGGTTGTCCAAATACATCAACAGAAAGAATTGCCTTGAGTGGTCCTGTTTTCACGGCTATTTTTTTTGGTAACCATTTTTTTAACTTACCGGGATCTTTAGAAATAATATCCTCGACAGCCTGCTTTACCTGGGCTACGTCTAGGTTGCCTGTCATTGGGTCTACATCTACGAAAACTGGGACAGCGCGTTCAAATAGAAGTACATTGGTGGAAGATACAAATGAGAATGGGGTGGTGATGACCAGATCTCCCTCCGAAATACCTGCAGCTTTGACACACAGATGCAGCCCAGATGTCCCCGAATTTACTCCGACAGCTTCTGCTGCCCCCGTAAATTCACGGAAAGATCGCTCAAATGCTTCGATTTTTGGGCCAATGCTGAGATATCTTGTTTGCATTGTTTCAAAAACCGCCTGCCGATCATCTTCACTGATATCCGGGCTGGACATTGGTACCATGTATTTTTTTGCAGCCATATTTTTGCCTTTTTAATGTTTTTTTCTGATTTTCAAAAATGTTTCAGTGATGGTGGTTTAGGATGGGGAAAACTGTGCGGGTTCAGATGGATCATTGGTTTCATTGTCGACCTGTTTTATGCCAAGGTCAACTTCTTCTTGCATGGTAATCTGACCGCGAAGGAAACCGCCTTCTTCAGTTGAAAAAGCTGAAACGACCACATCTCCCCAAACCCGGCCTGTTTTTCGGATCTCTAGTTTTTTTGCAGTGATACCCCCATTTAAACCCCCTGCGATAATGACTGTATTCGCACGCACGTTTTCGCAGGTTACTTTTCCTGTTTCTCCGACGACAACAAGTCCCTGGATGGCAATTTCCCCTTCAAAAGTGCCTTCAATGCGAACGCCTCCCTTACCAGTGAGCTTGCCTTTCCAGATTATTTCTGCGCCGAGTACTGATGTTACCCGTTCAATATTGGCAGATTGATCTTGATTTGAAAGCGAAGGATTTTTACGAAACATTATTTATATTGCCTTATTATTGTTCGGGATGTACTTTGGCCAGATTGCTCCAGCATACACGCGGGTCTTGGGAGGAACATCTTTTTTGATCGTCGCTCCGTTCCCGATCAGGCATTCTTTACCGACTCTAACGCCAATGTTTACTGTTGCGTTCATTCCTATTTGTGCATAATCGTCTATGATCACATCTCCAGCAATTTTTGCTCCCGGGGATAGATTGGTGCAGACTCCAAGCACGCAGTCATGTGAAACAACAACACTGTTATTGATCAATGTACCCATGCCTACGACAGCGTTTCCGCTGATATAGCTTTGGGCAAGCACTAGCACCCCGGGATCGAGACGCGCGCTCGGATCAATGTGTGCGGTTGGATGGACAATTACTGGGCAAACGAACCCTTCTTCAGCCAGCGTATTGAAAATATCCAGCCGCAGTTTATAATTTCCAATCCCTCCAACTGAATTTACGACCAGGCGAACGCCATCTTTCTTCAACTTTGGCAGAACATCAACACCGCCAAGCACAGGGGAACCGATCACGTCCGAGCCTTTTTCCATATTGTCATCGATCACACCGAGGATTTGGTATGTTCCAAGCACGCGCACGGTTTCAATGATCATTTTGCTCAATCCGCCCCCACCGTAAACGACTACTTTTGTGGGATCAAAGTCAAATTTCGGATAATTTTCTTGTGTCATATGATTTGTCCTGAGATGATTATAATCAATTCTAATTTTATATGAATTTTAGCTTTGAAACTTCCGCAATAAACCGCCATGGTTTGCTTTTCCAGGGCTCCGGCGTACGGTCAATTCCTATCCGAGGAGTTATTGCAACCCATCCATCTATTAATGGTGCTCTTTTTTCAATGTGCAAAGGGCTTTTGATATTGCATAAATCAACCCCATTCAATTCATTTGTGATACCAAATGCCTTGGTTAATTTGCCTGGCCCATCGCACCAATGTTTTTCCTTGATCGGCGACCGATTGTTTTTGATATGATTTATTCCTTCAATCGGGAGTATTGCGCGAATTAGGACTGCTGAAGGATGCTCAAGTTTCCCTGTGACACAATTCATCATCCAATGCATTCCATAAGTGAAGTAAACATACGCATGCCCTCCTTCGCCGTACATGACCACATTCCGATTTGTTTTTCCGCTGCTTGCATGGCAGGCAAGATCGGTCTCCCCATCATATGCTTCGGTTTCGTAGATGATGCCGCTAATCCGAACCCCGTCTATAGTTCGTACCAATAATTTCCCGATCAATTGACGCGCAACGGTAAGAGTGTCCCTTTGATAAAAGCCTCTTGTCAAAATGTTTCTATTAATCATTTAGAAATGAAAAAATATCCTCACATGGCAGAGTTTCTGGAGGAGGAGAGGTGCGCGGAATTAGCAACTCCAACGAAGTTGCCTGAGAAGTGTATAGTGGTTCATACATACACAATAATGGAGCGGTAACCCACTTTACATACGCATCGTTCTCTTCACCAAACGAGTATTCAGACCCTCTGGCAATAATATTTGAAGGTTCATTTACGATCAGAACAAATTCATGGTTGAAAATGTCTTTATAAAAACCCTGGAAATAGCTTTCGTTATCCGCTAAAGCGTGATCCATAAGATATTTTTTCTCGTACGCATCGACCAATGGAACATTTTTTACCAATCCAAAAGTTAATAACTGTCGGTGGTCGATGAATAATATATTGCCGTGCACGCTGTATTCTTCGATCTTGTTTTGGACAGCGGCCATAGCTTCGGCAGTCTTGTCATTAGAGGGCAGTTCCAACCGTTCGTTGTTTTGCAGTGTGAACGCGACTGGTGCAATAAAAACAGCTAAAAGGGATAGAATGAGCAATATTTTATTAATAGTAGGTTGAGGGTCATCGGCTAATAAGTGGTTGACCGCAGCCGAAGATATAAGAACTAACGATACCAAAAACATATCCAAATTATGAAGATTACTTCCGCCGCCAATCTTTGTGCTGGCGATTATTCCAACTATCAGAAATGAGCTGGCTACTATAAAAACGGAAATGCCCTGCAGCCAATTGATCTTCCAACTTTTCTTGATCACCAAGATGATCAGAAAAATGACCACAGGCATAGCTGCCCAAACAAGGCCGAGAATGATCCCGGGTGGATAAGTAGGGTTTGGAAAAAGTCGATCCCAGAGCAAGGGCTGTCTTGTTGTCGAGGCTACCGGGTTTGGAAGAAATTTTACCTGTAACTGATTGGTGAACGCCCGAATAACGGAGGGCAGCAGCTGCCCTCCCAAATAACCTGCAATACCGAGGATTATGGGTTTGACCAGCTGTCTTAGGTTTTTCTTCTTGAATGATGGCCCTGAGATGAAAAGTAATGCCAGTAAACCTGCCCAGATCCCGGGGGCATATCCCCAGGTCCAGCGTGCGCTGTGGGCATAATAAGATGCGATGATTATTAATATTGCACCGGGAGTGAGCGGAAGTCTGACCGCAATGATCGTTAAAATGGCAGCGATGATCAACGGTGCATAAATCGGACCCTGATCGAGAAAAAGATAAACCCACAAAGCGAATATAATCGAAACAATGAAGTTGTTCTTATTTTTCTTATTAGAAATTGCCAACCATCCCAGCAACAGCGATGGAATTATCCAAACTAGTTGATACCATAGCCTGAAACCTCCGATAGATAGATTGGGGAATATGAATGGAAGAGCCCATGGAAGCTGCATACCCCAACTGATGAAAGCTTTGATTTTCTCGCCAGGTTCAAAGATATATCGGTAACTGCCAAAGAGTGTGGAGTAATCAAAGAACCTGTTTCCTTCTGACCAATATGTAGGAAACGGGTAAGAAGTAACCAGGTCTAATTTCGAAAAGATGGAATAACCGGCACCGCTAAGCATGAAAAATATACCCACCCAAAGCAGCCAATGTAAAATTGATCCTTCTCGGGAAATAAAATTCAGTGAAATTATGGACACTAAATAGAAAAGAAAGACCATGGTCCATGATCCCAGTGTGAAATTTTCCGGAAGGGGGATGATCCATTTTAATAACGCAGGGGAAATGAACAGAGTTCCAAAAAATAAATATTTCAGAATAGTTGGGAAACTATCAATTGTTGAGAAAGTGGGTGGACGTTCTCTTCGAATCAGCACAAAGTAATATGCAGCCCACAGGAATGTTGAAATGATGGAAGTGGCAAGGAACACAATAAATCGACGGGAAGCGAATAAGCTTTCAGATCTGATGAACGCGAGAATATTGAGATTAAAAAATTCGCGAAACGATAAGAAACCCAATGATCCGAACAATAACCAAGTTAGGATGGCAGGTAACTTTGAGCTTTTTCTGGTTTTTATATTCATTCTAAATTTCTGATATCGCTGTAATTATAAGTGTTAGAAATATTATTAGATTTTTTTATTGTCCTTGAGCCGTTACTTCGATCACAAAAATTCATAAGCACCCAAATGTTAATTCGTAAAGTGGAATATATGATAAATGATTTTAGAGTACCTGGTGTGAAACGAGAAAAATCAGATCATTTTTTGAAATATTTTTTTCTCATAATATTCAGTGCTTCTCTGATCGAAGGATCGCGTAGTATGGATATCGAATAATAAATGATGCCAATGAAGATTGAAAAGAGAATTACGCCTATGTATGGAAGCGAAAATTTCAGTTTTGTGATCGAGATATCAGGGAGTGGATTAAATCGCTGAAATAAATAGATCAACATCAGAAACGGAGCGCTTTGGATTAGATTATCAAGCACATATTTCAAAGCTTTTTTTGGAGGAATACCAGAAGCGCTGGTTGCCCAAAAAATATACCCGCCGTATGTGAGCACGCCTGTGATTGAGAACAACCACAATCCCAGATAAATATTCCCCGTAATCCCGCCAATGACAAATGAGCCCACTGCTAAAATCACTTTGAGGATATTCAATATAACACTTACTTCATTTTTCCCTAATATATTGGTGACATTGCTAAGTGGGGCGGCAATGAAAATGGTTAATGTCCAAAGACTCAGGATCTGTGAGTATTTGCCGGCTTCTGACCATTCAGGCCCAAATGCGATTGTAAATAATTCTTTTCCGATGATCATCACTACTAACATGGGGAACACACCGAAAATTATCAATCTCTTGAAAGTTTCATCTACTATCGCGGTGAATTTGCCTTCGTTGAAGGATTTGGCTCCGCGCTGAAAGAAAACCTGACCAATAGAATTTCCTATCAATGCAATTGGCATTCGGAGGACACTCTGTCCCAACGCGAAGTAGCCCGCGGTTGTGGGTGAAAAATATGCAGAAAGAAGGATCCCTGGAAGGTATAGGGATAAGGTGCTTAAGAAGGATGCCCATACGTTAAATTGCGGAAATTTAATATATTCCTTCATGCCAGATATCATTTCTTCCCAACGGATGTGGTTGAAGATGAACTTACCATCTTCTTTAAGGACCAATGATCCAAGTGTTAATGAAGCAAGAAGTTGACCAGAGATCCTGGAAATGATCATAGTGTTACTGCTAGCAAGATTGGCAAATCCGAACCCGGCTGTCATGCCATCTGCAGCAACTTCATTTGTAACCTGGGTGATAGAAAGTCTAAAAAATTTCCTGTCACGCGCATTCCATTGTTTAAATACATTAAAGGAGCCAATGGCAAATACTTGAATAGGAACAAGCCATAAAAAAGAGGTTAGCTGGGGAGAATTGAGCAAGTTGGAAATATTATCTTTGAACAGCCAAATAATGATGAAAGAAAGCGGGGTTAGGATGAATAAGAAAAACAAGCTAACACCAAGTTGATTCGCAGCTTTCTCTTTTTCTTTGGGCAGCATGATGGTTTGATCATATTGTAGCGATGAGATAACAGCAAAAATATTAGCGATAGAAGAAAAGTTCTGCGTTACACCAAAAAACTCGGGAAGGAACAAACGGCTGATGATGGGAGATAGAACGGTTCTGAAAACCTGAACAAACCCGTTCCCGGATACAAGTTTCACGACATCATAAAAGAAGCCAAAATCTTTTTTTCTCGCTGGTTGTTTCTCTTTTGGTTTATTGCAGTTATTTTCAGGCATAAAAGATTCCAAATCTGGCATTGATTATATCTTTTTTCCGCTCTAACTAACTTCCCGGGAAACTTGCTATAAGAAATACTTATTTCGATTTAATCACCCTGACAATCTGAAATTGCCAATAATTGCAAAAGTAAAAAAAGAACATCTATGCAGCGGAATTATTTCGAAGAACAAATCTCTTTTAGTGATATGCAAGAATAATCTCTTTCGATTAACGATCTTCTGGACCAGTTTCCTTGATCGTCCGTGAAATAATTTTCAAAAAAACTGATCGTTTAAGATGTAAATGCGATCACCTAATCCATTTGAATCGGAAAAAATTTACAATTGCAGGCAACGGGTCATCCCACGATCCAATACCATCCACAAAATCGAAATCGATATCCCTGATAAATTTCTGAAGGTGATTTTCCTCACTTTTCATTTCGGAAAACATTGTGTAAATATCAGCGATGCTCAACCACCATCTTCTTTCATAGATCTGATCCTGTTCAACTCCTTCAACACTTTCACCAATTGAATCCAAAAACTGGATATAAGGGATATTGACACCACTTTCAATTGCCAGGCTGTGCCATTTCCAAAGGCGATTATTAATTTCAATAAATTTATATTTTTTATCTCTTTCATCCAACTTTAGTTCAATTTGAGAAGCACCATGGTAATTGGATTCCTTTAGGAAACGAATCCCGATTTCTTTAACTTCTGGTGATTCAACTCCAATTCCCATCGTACACGTCCCCAGGTCGCGGTTGCTTTTGATCTTTTTTCCTGTAAATAATGCCCTTGGAACACCCTGCTTGTCCACATAACTGCCAAGTGTGAAAAGGTTTTCATCCGGTCCGGGTATCTCCTCCTGAAGGATCAGATCATAATGCTTTACTCTCTCAAATACTTCTTTCATATCGGTTATGTTCTCGATTCTGAAAGCCTGCCTCCCAAATTCACTAAAGAACACTTTTCCACCGCGCGGTTTCAATAGATATGGAAATCCTAACTTTTTTGAACAAGCAAGAAAATCATCTTCATTAGATACAAAAAAAGATTTCGGAATATCAATTCCACATCTTTCAGCAGTCTCCAATTGTGTTTTCTTGTCTTCTAAAGTAAATTGATTCTTGTAATCTGCTGTGAAAATAAAACTCTGTTCTAATTCACTGAAATACTTGATCACAAATGGAAGGAGTACCTCTGACCCGATCAAAAATAATACAGGGACTTTATTGATCTTTTTTAAAGCCGCCCCAATTTCTTGAATTTCCTTAAGAAGCGCTTTTTCTTCTTCAATGGTCATAGAAAAACATTTCCCACATTGATAGGGTAAAGCATATTTCGAATAGAAACAGAGTGCATCTTCCTCAGGATCAATTACTATGCAGGGATAACCCTCGCGCCCTAATCCGCGTAAATGCCCTAACCCATTCACCCATCCGCTTGGGAAGATCACAGGAATATATTTCACATTTATGGAAGATAATTTTTGAATTATTTCCGATAAGAGAAGCGGCTTTATTGACCGATATTCCTCTTGCAATTTTTTAATTTCTAATCCCAAAGAATTTGTTCTTCATTAAATCCCCCGTAGCTTGCTGCGGTGATAGGAATTTTGAAGATTTTGCAAGTTTATTGATCAGTTCTAAAAATTCTTGAGAGCTTTGGCAATATTGATGTGTACATATTTCCCCAATCTGACCAATTCCCAGACACACTGGTATTATGCCACAACAAGGTAAAGGTGCCTTCAACCGCACAGCATTTGTGAG
>JAUSPC010000130.1 GCA_030655835.1 Pelolinea sp. | reverse complement strand
CAAAAGGCACCCAGGTTAGCATCAATACCGCCTTAGACCTTCCCGATCATGAAGTGGTAATCATGTGCACCGGTTCTCAGGGTGAACCCACTTCAATATTAGGCCGTCTAGCGCGCGGAACTCAGCGCCAATTTGACATTAAAAAAGGTGACACGGTTATTTTTTCATCCAAAACAATTCCTGGAAACGAGGAAGCAGTTTTCTCTACTATCAATGATTTGTTCAGGCAAGGCGCTAACGTGATCTACGAAGAGGTCGCTCCTGTTCACGTCTCCGGCCACGGCAGCCAGGAGGACTTGAAACTCTTAATAAATTTGACTAAACCAAAATATTTTATCCCTGCATACGGAGAAATCCGCCATTTGAAACAAGCGGCGATTTTAGCACAACAGACCGGGATTCCAGAAAAGCGGATCCTCGTTGTTGAAGACGGGAAAATCATCAATGTCAAAGATGGGAAGATCAAAGTCCGAGGAAATGTTTCAGTGAATACCATTTTTGTTGATGGATCCGGCGTTGGGGATCTTGGACCTGATGAAATGCGGGATCGAGCTTTATTGTCCCAAGACGGCATTGTTCTTGTCCATATTAATTTGAACAAAAACAATAATTTACATGGGAATCCAGAAATTACTAGCCGTGGTTTTGCTGCTTCGCAGGAAGCTGACGAAATCCTTCGTCGATTAAATGATTCTGTGGTTGACTCAATCAAAAACTCAAACGGAAATATGGAAAAAGACGTTATCCGCACCGTTAAGAGTTACCTATATAAGGCAACCCGCCGCAAACCAACTGTTCTGGTAACCATCAGTAGAATTTAGCCGGGAACATTTACTTCATAAATCCTGCCAGCCATGTGCGCCGCGAAGAGGCACAAAAACCACTGGCAGGATTTTTTCTTTTTTAAGACCTTTCTTTTCTTTAACCCAGACCTCAAGAGTTTGCCGCCACCTTCCGCCAAGTGGACATACTATTCTTCCAGTGATGTTTAGTTGGCGAAGAAGGTCTTTCGAGATTTCTGGCGCCGCTGCTGTTATTAGAATTCGGTCATAAGGAGCTGCATCCGGCCAGCCCAAAGAGCCATCCCCGATATGCAAATGAATGTTTTTTAATCCCAATTTATGCAAATTATTTTCTGCAAAATGTAAAAGCGGCTCAATTCTCTCGATCGAATGAACTTCTTTTGCCAGGCTTGCCAATATAGCTGTTTGATAACCAGATCCAGTTCCTATCTCTAAAACTTTTTCATCTCCGGTAAGGTTTAAAAGACTTGTCATTAACGCAACAATATATGGTTGGGAAATTGTTTGTCCTTGACCGATTGGCAATGGATGATCAGAATATGCATTATTTATGTCAGATTCTTGAACGAAAATATGCCTTGGGACATCTCGGATTACGTTCAATACACGCTCATCGCTAATCCCCCGGTTTATAATTTGCGAGTCAACCATCTCTTGTCTGGCCTCAGTGAGAGAAATCGGTTCATCCATGTCTCTAATTATACAGAATCAACCGATGAAGCATGATCAAGTTTTTCTTGAAGGTCGTTTGAAATACTGCGGTCCACTTTCCCCATAGGAAAATCATTTAAAGAACGTATGTCTACCCATTCGATTTTTTCCGCAACTTTCGCTGATGGTTTTCCTTCCACAATCTCTACAAAGTAAGTAAATACAGTAACAGAAAAATGGGTATAGGCATGCTTGTATTCGCCAAATGCGTCTCTTAGTTTTATGTTTACGCCTAATTCTTCTTCTAACTCCCTCTTTAACGCTGTATTATGATCTTCACCCTCCTCTATCTTCCCACCCGGAAATTCCCACATTCCACCCAGCAGCCCATTTGTCGGACGTTTTCCGATCAGCACTTTCCCGTTTTTTTCAAAGATACCCGCCACCACATTGAAATGTGGTTTCTTAGTGCGTGCTTTTCCAACCGGAAGGTCCTTTTGAGTGTTTCTCGAAAATGCCATACATTCACGTTGAATTGGGCAAGATTCACAATCCGGATTTGCAGATAAACACACCATGGATCCCAGATCCATTATTGCTTGATTGAAATCACCTGCACAGCCATTTGGGAGCAGTGTACGTAAATTCTCCTTCAGGATCTTTTTATTAGCAACTTTATTAACTAGACCATGAAAATCATATAAGCGGGAGATCACCCTAATACCGTTCGCATCCAAGGCAGGTTCATCCAATCCAAATCCAATAGAAGCGATCGCTCCGGCTATATAATCCCCAATACCGGGAAGTTTTATCAGATCAATTGGCCTGGAAGGGATAACCCCAACATGGTTTGAAAGAATGATCTCGGCTGTTTTTTTAATATTGCGTGCTCGACTGTAATACCCTAAACCTTCCCAGGCTTTTAATATTTCGTCGATTGGCGCATAAGCTACACTTTTAATATCGGGAAATCGGTCAATCCAGCGATGAAAATAAGGGATAACTGTCTCAACCTGAGTTTGCTGCAGCATCACTTCTGATATCCATATAAGATACGGATCCTTAAGCCCTCTCCATGGGAGTGATCTGGCATTTGACCGATACCATATCAGCAATTTCTTTTGTATATTAATAATTGTGGAAGAGTCCATTAAAAACGGAAAGGTTAGAATTGAAAACCGGCGCTAGCGGGAACAATTTTTTGCCGGTAATCGGTTACAAAATCCAATAATTTATCTAACAAAATTGTCCATTTTTCTGAATGAATAATTTTTGCGATCTTTTGATTATTAGGAAGAACTGCACTTACCAGGATCTGCGGTTGATCTCCATAAACAGTCACCCACGCGTCGCTCAGTTTGAACCCCAATTTCTGCACTCCCGGCAAAAATTCCCGGACAACAAATTCAAAGTATTCTTGTTCAAACTCAGGATTGATATCCCATGTCATGATCAATTTAGCGGACACAGTCTTACCTTCTATCTCGGGTAATCTAAAACAACGATCTGGGTTTCTTCAGGAAGAGATTCCGGGTTGGATATTTTTAAAGACGGCGTTGTTTCGACTGATGAAAGGCCCATTACTTTAAGAAATTTTCCGATGGGGTCCAGCTCAACTTTTGAAGCAGGTGTCGCGTAGTGCATTGGAACGACAATATTTGGTTCAAAAAGGCTGATAACCTCAGAAGCCTTAGTAGCATTTAAACTGCTGCCCCCACCAACCGGGATAAGAGCTACATGAACAGGTCCCAAAGACTCAACTTCTGATTGCGTGGGAACCTGCATCATATCCCCCAAATGCACAATGGTTATCCCGAAATAATCAATCAGATATAATGTGTTGATCGGGCTATCCTGATCATTATTCCTGCGCTTATCCGTTTGAAGTCCAGTAATAAACACACTGCCAATTTCATATTCACCCGGTCCGCTCACAACATATGGGTCCCCCTTAACCGCTTTTAAGTTCTTATGACGAGGTGATTCGTGACTGATAGTTACAATATCTGCTTTCAACTTAAGCGGCTCATATCCGACTTCTTCATTATCATAAGGATCACAAACGACTGTGGCCAACCCGCGATCACTGATTCGAAAACAGGAATGACCGTACCAAGTAATTTCCATTCAACCTCCAAGTATTGCGGTTGATTATACAATACATTGATTTCGCCCAAAGATAGTCGCTGGATTTGTTGTGATTTCATCTATAATATAAGTATAGATGGATCTTCATTATCAGATTATTGGAGAAAATAATGGAAGATACAATCCAATGGTTACTTTCTGGGCCTGCCTGGATACGCTATAACGTACTTATTCATTTATTAGACAAGCAAAAAGACGACCCACAAGTTGTCGCTTCGTATAATGAATTGATGCAAGACCCGCTAATAATCGGCTTACTTTCCGATGTAGTCAATTG
>JAUSPC010000122.1 GCA_030655835.1 Pelolinea sp. | reverse complement strand
GGGGTTGCTCCTTTTCTGGTTTTATCACCCTTAAGGATGACCCCGATGCTCCTTTTTGTCCAGAGCTATCGACTCACATGTGTCTGAACTTATTCAATCATTTTCATGGTTCGTCTCAAAATGCTTGACGGAGGATTTTTGTTGTGGTAAAAATCTACTAAATTTAACAATTGAATAATAACGGAAAATAGCGGCTGGATCTCTGTGAACAGAGATTACGAGGTAGAGGTTCCTTTTCGCAAGGAAAGCACTAATCCCAAATTTGGGAGAAAATCGATTTGATCAGCGGATGCCTCTGAAGCCCTACCACGG
The DNA here is from genome assembly GCA_030655835.1 of Pelolinea sp. Lineage (GTDB taxonomy): Bacteria > Chloroflexota > Anaerolineae > Anaerolineales > Anaerolineaceae > Pelolinea. Next base: position 4,931 of record JAUSPC010000122.1, on the reverse strand, counting down.
GCTTCATTTTCCCTTCCGATAAAACGGTGAAATAAAAACAGGCAGTGATACCTGCGACAAAGATACCGTAGTGGTCAGAGTTTTATAATGAAACGCTGGGATCAGGAAGGGCAGACCGTAAAAAACATTTTATGTTAACATTGGCATGCCCTGGCATGCCTTTATATTTAATTAGCACTGGAGGTAGTATGGACAAGAAAGAGATTTTAGAACAAGTCAAGAAGGATAATGTCAAATTCATCAGTTTCCAGTTTTCTGATGTAACTGGAAAGGTGAAAAGCGTAGATGCACCAGTTGAACAGCTAAAGGGAGCATTGGATAATGGCATATGGTTTGACGGCTCCTCCGTGCAGGGTTTTGCTCGTATTCAGGAAAGTGATATGCATCTAAAAATTGACCAGGATACATATGCGGTTCTTCCGTGGACACCTGAAAATTTACGCAGAGCTCGATTCTTTTGTGATATTTACACACCCGATGATGAGCCTTTTCCTGGTGACCCGCGCGGTTTATTAAAGAAAATGCTTGCAGATCTGGAAAAAGATGGTTTAGTTTTTAATTGCGGACCAGAACCAGAGTTCTTCTTATTTAAACAAAACGGTGGGTTGTATCCGGTGCCGCATGATGTCGGTGGATATTTTGATTTCTCCTCCGATGATGAAGCTGTTCAGGTGCGAACGAAATTGATGGATGCATTAAATTCAATGGGATTGGAGATTGAAGTAGGACATCATGAGGTCGCCCGCGGCCAGCATGAAATAGATTTCCGCTTCGCGGATGCTCTCCACACAGCGGATAATGTCCTGACGTTAAAATATACTGTAAAAGCGATTGCTGCCCAGCATGGCTTAATTGCCTCATTCATGCCCAAACCGATTTTTGGGATCAACGGATCAGGAATGCATACACATATGTCATTATTTGATAAAAAAGGAGACAATATATTTTTTGATAAGGATGATGAATTTAACCTTTCCAAAACCGCATATTCCTTCCTGGCAGGCCAACTAAAACATGCCCGCGCGCTTTCTGCTTTAGTAGCTCCAACAGTAAACTCGTATAAACGGTTGGTCCCTGGCTATGAGGCGCCGGTATATGTGGGTTGGGCACAGATCAACCGCTCAGCTTTGATACGTATTCCACGCCATACTGCAGGACAGGACAAAGCAACCCGCATAGAACTTCGCTGTCCTGATCCCGCCTGCAACCCATATCTCGCTTTCGCGGGGATGCTTGCGGCCGGTAAGGATGGTCTGGATAATAAATTGGAACCACCAAAACCATTAAATAACATAAATGTTTACAAGTTAAGTGAGGAAGAGAGAAAAGCGAAGGATATCAGGGCTCTCCCCTCATCTCTGGCAGATGCGCTTGATGAGTTGGATAAAGATAGTGTTCTCAAAGATGCGCTTGGAACCGAGATCTACACAGCCTTCCGCCGTGCAAAATTGGAAGAAAATGAAGAATATCGCATTCATGTCACTGACTGGGAAGTTGAAAAATATCTAGAAAGTGCATAGAATTAATCAAGAAACAGCGGGAGCTACTCCCGCTATTTCTTATTTTATGATGGAATTTTCTTCAGATATTGATTTTTCTTTAAATAATTTACAAAAAGCACATAAACTACCTGTGGTGGTAGGCTGCCCGCAATTTGGACACAGATGGTGAACCAGGTTGTCCGCAGAATCCTGCCGTGACGGAAAGGCGCCTTTTTCTAATGCGGAAAGGTATTTTAGGTAGAAGCGCAATTTTGTCCCGGGTTGTTTGTCTTCCCATTCATTTAAATGCTTTTTATAAAATAATTGTTTACTGTCAATAGAAAAGGGACACTCATCCCGCACATATTCAATGCCATTGAGTATTGCGAAAGCGGCTGCTTCCCGCTCGTAAATGCGACAAAAAGGTTTCGTTTTCTTTGAGAAACCTGGTTTTAATGGCAGAACTGGTTTGCCCCGAGCTAAATAATCCAATGACCAGTCTAGTGTGTTTGCAAGCAGGATTGCGGCTTCATCATCAAGATTATGCGCGGTAACAAGTACATCAAACTTTCCGTTTACTGCATATTGATTCAGAACATAGCGTTTGATTAATCCGCACAATGAACATGGTTTTTCTCGTCCGCGCTTGGTCCTCATTGAAATTTCTGGAACGGTTTCTAAATATTGATCCTTAATATCCACAACATGTAGGCATAACTGGCGCTGATCAGCGAAAGATTGGGCGAAATTCATTGATCGATCAGAATATGAAATATCTCCGTCAATTCCTAAATTTATATATAGACCTTCGGTTTGATATCCTAATTTCCATAAAATATCCCACAATGCCAGTGAATCTTTTCCGCCAGAAACTGCCACAAGTACTCGTTCATATTTGGTGAACATTTGATATTTCTTGATAAATCGCTCAACTTGATCCGGAAGCCATAACAGGTAATGCTGTTTGCATAGGGACAGCCTATGCTGGCGCATATTGATTACTGCTTTTTCACCACATTTTCTGCAGCGCATTCTCGATCAGCCCCCAGAGACCACAGGAATTAACTCAATAAGGTCGCCCGGGTTGATCATCTCGTCGTCTGTGATCAATTCACCCGAACGAATAGCCAGGTGCGCGCTGACAGAAATTTGATTTTCTTGCATCACTTTCCAAAGGGGAGTTTTGGATCTGCATTGTAACTTTTCTTTATTCAAAATTAAGGTTGCGTTTGATTCTGCCATGATAGCTCTATTTTAACCTGAGTTGATAACTATTTTTTAAAAGATTTATGAAACTGAAGTTATATATCGGGATAAAATAGACAGCGTAAAACAGTGGATATCGCAATGGATCAACCGATGGATAATACAGATATGATAGGCAACACCTTGCAAAAATTTTATTTTGGGATCATCAGTTGCTTTTTTAGTATCATTGTCGCTGGCTCTGTTTTAGGTACCGCAGGTTTATACAAACCTGAATACGTTTTTCCGTTGGTAATAATCAGTTCACTGCTGATATTTGTCTTTTTATCAAGAATTCGAAATATCAAAGGATCTCAACTCCTGATAGAAAAAGATTCCCAAGAGAGAGTTTCATCCGATTATTTTGTTTATTTGATCACATTTGCGATCATTTTGTTGCTGATCCTTGTTCCAATCATACGCTGGCCTGAGTCGATTGCTGGAGATTGGTTTCCGTGGGATGCGGGAAAATATCATTTTCCGAAAGCGGTGGAAATGGTTCGGTCTGGTTCTGCTAATGATATGACCATCGCTTATAGTGAATATCCATTTGGGTATGAATCTCTTTTATCCTTTTGCATCCTGTTGACTGGAGATGCTTCATTGTTCGGATGGTTGCATGCCTTGATTGACCTATTCTTCATCCTATCATTCTGGCTGTTGGCAAGGCGGGTCACAAAAATAAATGCATCTTCACTTTTGTTCCTAATAACTTTACTTATTCTTAGCAATTATTTCTTTCGTTTCCTTAATCTTTGGCAAGTTTTTCAACCTGAAATGACCACGGTAGGAAAAAACGATCTGCTATTGGCTTCATCCATTTTGACAGTTTTGTATTTTTATCCTTACCCAAGATCCGAAGATGTAGTGGAGCAGAAATATTTTGTTGTAGGTGTTGCGGGCATGATCGCCTTATCGGTTAAACCCAATGCGGTATATCTCTTGGCTCCCTTATGGACTATTCTCGGAGGAAGTATCCTCTTCAAATGGGTAAGGAATGGATTTGAAGCAACCAAATCTTCTACTACTTCATTTATTTTTGCTTCAATAATTATGATACCCGGTGTGATATGGCTTCTTCGAAACCTGATCATCACGAAAAAAATATTTTCAGAATATGTGATTGAAGCTTCGAAATGGAGCATTGCGGCCAACCTAACTAATCCATATTTCTATGAATATATTCCAAAGAATTTGATTTTGATAATCGGATTGGCTGTTATGATGCTTTTGCTTAGCATCAAAGTGACAAAATATCGGTGGTATGTGGGCATTTTTCTGCTGTTGATCTTTGGGTTTATATTAACTCCGGTCACAGCTTTCTTTCTGAGAACGGATGTACCCGCAGTGATCAATTGGCGGTTTGGAGAAGCTCTGCTGGCGTATATTTTTATTATGCTTCTGCTTCTGATCAATGATTCACTAAGGGAATTCAGTTGGAGAGAAAAGATCAAAGTTAAAACAGACCGCTTACGTGTGTTTTGTGTGTTGATAATTGCAATGGGAGTTATTTGGTCGCAAATATTGGTGCTTCAGAAAAAACCCGAAAATGCAATTATTCTAAAAGATCAATTTAGAGAATCAGTGGGTGTTGATGGATATTACAGTGCGTATGATTACGTACAAAAGAACGTAAGGAATTCTGTTGTGTGGGTGGAAAATGGGTTGCCCTATTATGTTTATGGTCCAGATTACACAAATACTGTCTCACGGAAAACAAGTGCTGATTATATTGTTGTGATCAAGACTGATTGGTTTGGGGATGGGACAATGCAAATCCCGAATTATTTTGATCCTGTTTTATGGGAAGATTCCTATCAGGTTGTTTATGAGGATCCGCATGGGGTCGTGTTTGCTTTGCGGAAATAACTCCAGGCATTTGATAAATCGATCGGAAATAAAATATTAAACGCCCTTTCTTCTTTTGATCGTTTCAATAAAATTCTTAACCCACTTCAATTCAGTATTTATTTGAGCAAGACTGAGGTCAAACATAGCTGAAACGTTCCAGGGAAGATGATCGCTCTGACACTCCTGCTTCTTAAATAATTGGTGATTTTTTTGTTCAAGTTCACAATGATAATTCTCCAACGCGGATATGATTCGCTTTTTATCTAAATGAACCAGGTTCGATAAACCTAATTGAAAATCACTGTTATTCATGGAAGGATGGGATAGGGTGATAAGAATAGCTTTTTCCCATCT
>JAUSPC010000115.1 GCA_030655835.1 Pelolinea sp. | reverse complement strand
ATAATGATGTGCTCACTGCGATGCATACCAGAGAAGAAGCATTTCAGATCCCTGATCTGATCCGCACAAAGATAAACCTTCTTCCTGCACATATAAAGGAAATACGAACAGTAGAGATCGTTGGGCTTGATCTACAAGCTGATGGGGGTACACATGTGAAAAAAACGAGTGAGGTCGGCACTATTCATATTACAGATTACAAAAGCAAAGGCAAGATAAATAAACGCCTGTATATAGAATTAGATCCATAATCATACTGCAACCATTTTCTTTGTGGCGTGTTCTACATTGTACAAATTAAAACCCTTATATAATATTTATACGGAGGTGACAAATGCTCAAAATAGTGATGGATACAGCCGGCGATCTACCTGATGGATGGAAAGAAGAATATGACATTGATTTGATCCCGATTAATATCATTCATAATGAGAAAACATATTTACAGGGGATTGATATTAATTATGAAGATTTTTACAAAATAGTTGAGGAAGAAGGCGCAATTCCTTCCACATCACAACCAACCCCCTATCAATTTATTGAATTCTATCGCCGTATTGCAAATAAAAAGGACCAAATTTTATCAATTCATGTCACCGAAAAATTATCCGGCACAATGAATTCAGCGAATCAAGCCGCTCAAGATATGAAAGGCGAATTTGACATTACCACCTTCGATTCAGCATCCGGAGGGTTGGGTATGGGAATGATGGCAAAAGAAGCACGGGTGATGGACCGGGGAGGGAAATATTTATCTGAAATTGTTAAACGTCTTTCGAAAATAAGGGAGCAGCAGAAACTGGTTTTCACACTCAATACTTTAAAATACGCTAGAATGAGTGGGCGGGTAAACCATCTTCAGGCTGCTTTGGCATCGTTATTAAAGGTTAAACCAATCATTGAACTAAAGAACGGCACGTTAGAAATGGGCGAGAAAGTTCGTTCCAGGGCTCAATCGATTGACCTATTATTGGGCAAAATGGAAAAAGAATTCGGGAATCAACGCATCATGGTTGGGGTTATATATGCTCGGTGCCAAAAAGATGGAATAGATCTACTCCAAAATGTTATAAGCCGTTTCAATTGCGCGGAAGCGGTTTTAGGGGAGTTATCAATATCCCTCGCCGCACATTTTGGTCCAGGGACGCTCGGGATGACAGCGTATCCTGTGGAAGAATAGCAGCAATGTATTCAGATGCCTAAAAGCCTGTTTGAAAATAAATGATTAAATGTAAAAACGCAGTGAATATACCACTGCGTTTCTTGTTTATTGATAGCATTTATTTTTCGCCTAATGATTTAACAGTTCCCATGCCGCTGATTTCTGTGCTTAGAATGGGACTTCCATAATACTGAAAATCACCTGATCCGCTTAACTCAACCATCAAGTCGTTTTTCACCCATACAATTACTTTCCCAGTGCCCGAGATATCAATTCTTGCTTCGCTGCTACTAAGGTCCTGTGCATCATAAAAACCAGCTCCGCTTAGATCCACTCGCTGCGTTTCCACCTTTCCAGCGATCTTCACATTTCCCAACCCACTAATATTAAGAATTAAAGAATCAGCCTGTAAATCCTTAATAACCGCATCTCCGGAACCGCTGATCTCAAAATTGAGTCTCGGGGTTTTTAGTGGCCCAATTTCCAGTTTTCCCAACCCGCTGGTTTCGATCTTTTCTAGGTCTTTTACCGTGAGTCGATATATTATTTCTTCCGTCGGATCAAAGCTTACAAAATCACGCACTTGCAACCGTAATTCATCTCCGATCACATCGTTTTCCAAATATTCAATAATATTATCGTCAGCTGTAATTTCTAACGATTCCTTATTCCCTTGTTCAATATATAAAGTACCAATTCCGTTGAGTTGAATAGAATTAAAGCCTGAAACGCTGCGTGTTTCTGTGACCTTATTCCCAGAGCCGATAATTCGTGTGGTTCTCAGCGGAAAGACACATCCGCTGACCAATAATAAAAGCACTACGATTGATATCATTTTTATTTTTTTCATTTATTGCTCCACAATTAGAACAAACGCAACCAGTCTGTTCCGAAGATTATTGAAACGGCAATCCAAAAAAATGCGATCATGAGAACAAAACCGCAACCACACCCCATACATGATCCACTTTTATATCCAAAACGCTCCTGTAGCCAATCAAAAACCTTATCTAACAAAAAGAGTTTTAATAAACCCGATAAACATCCTGGCTGTCGATTTTCCATTACATTTTCCTTTCTTTAATTATCTACGCAATTTTTGCCAAAGAGTTTCCAATTAATTTCACTTCACAACAAATTCATGGGTATAAAATCAAAATAAACTCACCTTTTTTATCATTTATTCGCTTTTGGATTTCTTCTATCGCTCCGTGAACTATCATCTCGGTTGGAAGTGTCAGATCAAACGCCATTGTAACCAAGCATGATTTCCCAAAAGAATCGCTGACCTCGGAGAGCAATCGAGACAAACGATAAGGTGCATCCATAAGAATAATAGGGACTTTCATTTTTCTAAAGGAATTTAATTTCTGATATCTAATTTCCTTTTTTTTGGGAAGAAATCCAGCAAAATAAAATTCTTCCATGGGCATAGGTGAAAGTGAGATCGCTGTAATTAGTGAGGATGGGCCGGGAATAGGGATCACTTTGATAGTTTTCTCATAACAGATCTTTATCAATTCCGTACCCGGATCCGCAAAAGCCGGCGTACCGCAATCAGAAATTAATGCATAACGTTTCCCCAGTGATAGTTCTTCTGCGATTATCGGAGAACTCTCTTTTTCGTTGTGCTCATTAAGTAAGATCAATTCTTTTTCTTGTAACCCTAATTTCTTTAGCAAAGTACTTCCCTGGCGACGTTCTTCGCAAATAACCGCATCTACATCAGAAAGCACATCCTTAGCCCGGAGAGTGATATCACGCTGATTCCCAATGGGCGTCGATACAATGAATAAACAACCATTATTTTTAGACATAGCACACTCCATTAAATACTTTTCAACTATCTCTGATAGTTTTTCTAATTTTTATAAGTATTATCAATGCAATCCCAGTGCAATTCTCTTTATTACCCTAGAGGAGTAAATTTCTTATTTAAGCTACAATTGCTTTCCATTAATAATATTTTAATAGTGAATTCTCACAATCGGCATAATAATTATGAAAATGTAAGGAATAGAAATGGTATCATTTTTAGAACAATTTAATCCAATTATTCAATCCCTTTTCGCTACTTTTTTTACCTGGGGTGTTACGGCTCTTGGGGCTGCAGGGATCTTCCTTTCAAAAGAAGTCAGCCGAAAACTCTTGGACGCTATGCTTGGATTCGCAGCTGGAGTTATGATCGCTGCGAGTTATTGGTCCTTATTAGCACCAGCAATTGAAATTTCAGAAAGTCTCGGAGTACCTCCCTACATTCCGCCTGCAATCGGGTTTCTATTAGGGGGGTTTGCATTGTGGCTGATCGATAGAATTCTGCCTCATCTCCATCTAAACCTTCCAGATTCCTCCGCCGAGGGGATTAAGACATCCTGGCAAAGAAGTATTCTGTTGGTTCTTGCCATAACTCTGCACAATATTCCAGAAGGAATGGCAATTGGAGTGGCTTTTGGAGCAGCAGCGGCGGGAATTCCAGGCGCGAGTTTAACCGGTGCTATTGCCCTCGCATTAGGAATTGGAATACAAAATTTTCCTGAAGGATTAGCAATCTCTGCCCCGCTTACTCGTGAAGGATTATCCAAATGGAAAAGCTGGTGGTATGGACAGCTTTCGGCAATTGTTGAACCAATTG
>JAUSPC010000099.1 GCA_030655835.1 Pelolinea sp. | reverse complement strand
TTCCCCCTCCTTCCAAAGCTGGATCGAAGGCGAGCCATTAGATATTGAACGCATGCTTTATTCACCCGATGGAAAGCCCCGCCATTCGATTTTTTATCTGGCACATTTGGATGATGCAGAAAGAATGTTTTTCATAACGCTGCTGTATGCTGCAGTTGAAACATGGATGCGCAAACAGCGCGGAACCGGAGATTTACGTGCTCTGGTTTATTTTGATGAGATCCATGGTTATCTCCCTCCTGTAGCAAACCCGCCCTCTAAACCTCTTTTCATCCGGTTACTGAAAACCGCTCGCGCATTTGGTGTCGGCCTTGTGCTCACCACTCAGAACCCAGTTGACGTGGATTATAAAGCTTTATCCAATGCGGGCACTTGGATGATTGGACGCTTACAGACTGACCAGGATAAACAGCGCCTGCTTGACGGTTTAGAAAGCGCTGCGGGGGGGATAAAACGAAGTGAATTTGACAAACTCATTTCTGCGCTTGGAAAACGTGTTTTCCTTTATCACAATGTGCATGAAAAGCAGCCATCTGTTTTCCATACGCGTTGGGCAATGAATTATTTAGCAGGACCGCTCACCTTAACACAAATTCCTGATCTCAATATGCTTGCAGGTGCGCAGCCCTTTACTTCAACTACCAACACGAAAACTAAAGAGAAAATAAACACAACCTATTCAAATTCAAACACTGGATCTGAAGAAAGCAGTCTTGAACTGCCCGGCACGGTGCGTGAATATTTTTATACCAGCAGATCTGGCGCAAAAAACCCAACCTATTCTCCCGCCCTCGTCGCTATTGCAGAAATTCGCTACCTTCGTCAAAAGCCGCCAATTGATTTCACCCATACCATCAACGCCCTCGTGGACCGTCCGCGAGAAACCGGTCAAATTTGGGAAGACACCATCCTTCAGGATCTTGATCCCAATACTTTGCAAACCAAAACTCAAAGCGCAGCGAATTTTTCTCCGCTTCCAGAATTCATGATAAAGACGGCCTGGTGGTCAGCGCAGGAAAAGGAATTTGAACAATGGATCTACGAAACCGATACGCTTACCTTGCGTTCTTCAAAAGCACTGGGTATCTCAGCAGGACCTGAAGTAAGCGAAGAAGAATTTTTGGCTCAATGTAATAAAGCAGCCTCCGAAAAATTTGATGAAGCTGAAAAGGTCTTGAGAAGTAAATATAAGACAAAGATCACTTCTCTGGAAAACAAGATTGAACGCCAGGAACTCAAAGTAGATAAATACAAAAAAGATCTCAACACACGTGGCTTGGATACTGTGCTAAAAGTCGGAGAATCACTTTTTAAATTAACATCCAAATTAAAAAAAGGTGAGTCTATCCTGAATTTAGCAACCAAAGGGAAAATAACCGGAGTCTCATCTTCATCTACAAAAGCACGAATGACGTTTGATGCTCGTTCGCGGTTGAAAGAAGCCGAGGCAATTTTAGAAAACTATCAGGAAGATCTGAAAACGCTGCAGGATGACCTAAACGACCAGACAGCTTTGTTGAAATTGAATTGGGAAAATTCAGTCACCGATATCACAGAAGTGAAGCTGACACCCACCAAACAGAACGTCAGAATATCTCATTTTGGAATTCTTTGGAATAAATGAGGATTTATTGTTCCTGCCGTCCGCCTAATACGCGGAGTAGCGTGCTTTGATCTGCATGTTCCGGGTCACTACCTATCGGAAAACCACATGTAAAAGGTGTCAGTTAATATGGATTTTTTACAGCTACCATATCTACAATAATGAAATCTAAGGAGTGTTAAAAATGCCAAATAAAGGTGGTTTTTCTTGGAAGCGATATATTGGAATTACACGCGTGAAACAAAATATTTCCCGCAAGACAGGAATTCCTCTAACGAAAAGTGGAAGACAACGAAAAATTGGAAAAATAGTAACAGGAGGTGGTTGTTTATTACCAACAACAAGTATTTTCTTTTTCGTTGTATGGTTAATCTTTAATATATTATAGTTCACTGACATCTCAGAAGTGAAATTGACATCAACCAAACAGAACATGAGAATATCTTATTTTGGAATTCTCTGGAAGGATTAGAAATTAGAGTTCCTGTCTCCCCGATAGCGCCCGCAGCAGAGTGCTCTGATCAGCATATTCCAGATCTCCGCCTACGGGTAAACCACGTGCTAGACGCGTTAATTTAACGGGATATTTTTCCAAACGCTGGCGGATATAAAGTGCGGTCGCATCACCCTCCATGCTTGGGTTTGTCGCAACAATGATCTCCACGATCTGGTCTTTCTTGACCCGTTCCTCAAGTTCAAAAATTGTAATGTCATCAGGCCCGATCCCTTCAATTGGAGATAACGCTCCCTGCAGGACATGATAAATACCCATAAATCCCGCGGTTTTTTCCAAAGCCAGCACATCCATCGAATCCTCTACGACACATAGGATGCTCCTGTCTCGATTATTGTCTGTGCAGATGACACATTCTTCACGTCCAAAATCAGTGATATTAAAGCATGTTTTGCAAAATGCTGTCATACTTTTTACTACTTTAAGCGCTTTTGCAAGGTCGTCAGACAATTCAGTAGGTGCTTTTAATAGATAGAACGCCAATCGCGAGGCTGTTTTTGGACCCACACCTGGTAGACGCTCCAGGGCTAGTATCAATCGTTCTAATGGTTCAGGTAGAACAGACATCTAATCTCCTCAGAATTTCAAACCGCCTAATCCACCGCTAAGTGGTCCAATTTTTTCTGCCATTAGTTTTTTTGATTTTTCCAGGGCATCCGCAATTGCTTGCTCAAACAATTTTTCTAGTTTTTCCACAAGAATATTCTCGATTTTTTCTTTATCTAATTTCACACCGGTGCATTTTTGGCTGCCGGTCATTTTAACCAAAACAGCATCATCTCCCGCACATCCGGTGACTGTTTCCTTTTCAAGTTCTTTTTGGGCCTGTTTGAGTTGTTTTTGCATTTGCATGACCTGTTTCATCATGCCGCCGCCTTTTGCATTATTCATCATCGTTTATTTCCTCGATTTTTTTATTTATCTTCCTTTGTCATCTTTCCGCCAAGAGATAAAGCAGCTCCTAACATTCCTTCATGATCTACCTCAATATCTGCCGGTACTTGTGATCTTTCTTTTCCTGCCACCACACAAAGGATCTCAATATCTATCCCACATACCTGTTTTATCGCATGTTTTGCATGATCGATATTATGCCCATTCTCCATTTTTGATTGAAGGATTGGACTTAAAAACCCTAATTCCAGTTTACCCCTATGTAAATTGACGGATTTACAAGAGTTTAATAACGCCGCAGTCTCTGGAGAGATCGATTTGGCTTTGGCCCTGATCTCTTTCCATTGAGATTGAATGGCATTCCCATCACCATTTTTTTCTGATTTTTGTTTGGTTTCTTTTGTAGCAGCGCCCTCGTGATTTGCTTCAATTTTTTCTGGTGTTTTTTGCTTTACCTGATCAGAAACAGTCTCAGCGTTCACCAGCGGTTTCCCTTGGCCGATTTCCGGCCGTACTGATTGCGAAACTCTTTCAACCTCTTTCGATGGGGAGGTTTCTTCATCGGGTAACGTACCATCACAAGCAAGCTGGGTTACCGCAAGCTCCAACTGAAGCCCCGGCTGCCATCCTGCATTGTTGGATTGGGATGATCGGTCAAAAGCCTGTAAAGCATCCAGCAGCTTTCTTACCTCAAATCGGTTAGCAAAATGTTCCAATTTCTCTTGTTCTTCCGGTTCAATTTCAAGTTGTTTAATATTACCCATCTTTACCATTAAAATAGAACGTAAATAATCAACAACCTGTCTGCCAAATTGTCGTGGATCGCTTCCATTATCTAACGCCTGAACAATCGTCGCGATGCCGCTGCCCGCATCTTTGTCCAATATTGACTCAATAAGCGAAACCACGCTCTCGCTGCTGGCGGTACCAAGCACATCTTTCGTCAAAGCCAGCGTTACTTCACTACCAGTAGAAGCCAATTGATCAAGTAGAGATACAGCGTCGCGCATGCTTCCGGTTGCCTGTCGGGCGATCGCAGTTAATGCTGCAGAGTCAATCTCGATTCCCTCCTCTTTTGCGATAGTTTTCAGACTCGCTTGAATGAAATTGATCGGGATCCTTCGAAATTCATGTCGTTGGCAGCGCGAGAGCACTGTAGCTGGTATTTTATGTACTTCAGTGGTCGCAAGTACAAAGATCGCATGTGGGGGTGGTTCCTCTAATGTTTTAAGTAAAGCATTAAATGCCGCATTGGAGAGCATATGCACTTCATCGATAATATACACTTTATACCGCCCCTGTGTCGGTGCAAAATTGATCTTCTCGCGCAGAGACCGGATATCATCCACACTGGTGTTAGAGGCAGCATCGATCTCAATTAGGTCCAAAAAACGTCCTTTGTTGATCGCCTCGCAGTGATCGCACGAATTGCATGGCCGCTTTCCCTCTTCTTCTGCCAGACAATTGACCGCTTTTGCAATAATACGTGCCGTGCTTGTTTTACCAGTACCTCTTGGACCTGAAAACAAATACGCGTGTGCAATTCGGTTTTTAGCCATTGCGTTTTTCAGCGTGCGGATGATATGGTCCTGACCAACAACCGCATCCCAGTCCAGAGGCCGCCATTTTCTATAATATGCTTGAGCCATAAATGATCCGTTCCTATTTTGGTTTATTTCTAATTCTAAACGATTTATCCTTCAGATATCTACCCTGATACTTAAAAATCACCTTAAAACACCGTTTTTTCGTTGGGTGGTAGAATTGGAAAAATTCATCCTGGACCTGACCTATGCCTTATCTCATCGACGGACACAATCTCATCCCGAAAATTCCCGGAATTCAACTTAATCATCTCGATGATGAACTGTCGCTTTTCGCTATCCTAGATAATTATTTCAAGCAAATTCGCAAAAAAGGTGTCGTTTATTTCGACCATGCGTCTCACGGCGCTCCAACAGTGCCAAATACCGCATATCTACAGGCACATTTTGTCCGCAAACCCAGCTCCGCTGATGAAGCGATACTGCTTCGGCTCAATGAGCTCGGTGGAGACGCCCGTAATTACACTATAGTTACATCTGATCATTGGGTAGCAGATAACGCGCGTTCCGCAGGTGCATCAGTCGTTTCAAGTGATGATTTTGCCCGCACCCTGCGGTTGCATACCCAAAATTCCTTCAAAAAATTAAAAACTGGTGACGAAAATGATATTGATTTTTGGTTAGATATTTTTCAGAGCAAATCATAGAAATATTTTACATTCTGTTAATATCTAATCAGATAATTATGGTGTATTATTTTTCACGACACAGAAGACCACAATGGTTGAACGTGTCAATTACCGCCAGGATTATTTACAGCGCATCCCTCCTTGTGCTGTGAAGTCCCAAATCGGGTAACTGGTGGGAATCCCTCCCTTCGACCGCCGGCACCCGCCGGCGGTCAATTTCATTACTTGAAAGGGATTTATCCTGATGCTATAATTTGATCGTAATAGCCCCAGTGGCTCAAATGGATAGAGCGAGGCACTCCTAACGCCTAGGTTGTGGGTTCGATTCCTGCCTGGGGCACAAAAGCCATTCGAATATTCTGAATGGCTTTTAATAATAAAATGTGTTTTAAATAATAATCTGAAGAAAATTATTGATGACATCAGTCAATTAAGAGGTTCTGCTATCTAACCCTAAGATATCCTTTTTTAATAAGAAGAATTACGATCCCACTCAGGTTTGCAAATTGGATACAATAAGTATGGTACTCAATTTCGGATATAAAAGAATTTGAAGATAATGAAACCGTTTATCAATAATGACCAAAATTTTTCGAGGCTGTATCGGCTGGATAATGCAGCCAATCTTTATCCTGTAATACGGGGCAGAAAACGTCCGGGAGTTTTTCGGGTTTCCGCCGATCTTTACGATTCCATTCAACCTCCAATTTTGCAGCAAGCTCTAGATATCACCTTGAAGCGTTTTCCCGGATTCTCGGTTAATCTTCGAGCGGGGCTGTTTTGGTATTATTTTGTACATTCCAGTGAACAGTTAATAATTCAGGAAGATGTATCCAATCCATGTAAGGATATTTCTTCCAGCGAAAATAATGGGTTTTTAATGCGCGTCCGCTATCATAAGAACAGGATCGCCGTTGAGTTTTTCCATTCAGTTACTGATGGTGCTGGTGCAATGACATTCCTAAAAACACTAATCGCACAATATTTAACTCTACTTGGTCATCAAATCCCACACTCGCAGGATATCTTGGATTGCATTGAATTGCCACCCCCGGAAGAATCTCAAGATAGTTTCCGCCCTTTCGCTGAATTCAGTGCCCCACGTAAACGCCAGATCCTGCGCGCATATCACATTAAAGGATCGCTCCTTCCTACTCACAGTTTAAGAACGATTACAGGTATAATTCCAATTGATGCCCTACAAATTGAAACAAGAAAAATGGGGGTATCAATAACAGAATATCTGGTAGCGGCATATCTATTTACTCTCAATAAAATTCAATTATCCGAAGAACCCCGTCGGCCTTTACCAATAAAAATTCAAGTACCTGTGAACCTGCGCCACTTTCATAAAACAAACACTCTACGTAATTTTTCTGCTTTTGTGATGCCCGGTATAGACCCTGCACATGGCATTTATTCCTTCGATGAGACATTAATATTAGTTCATCATTTTATGCATTTTGAAGTGACAGAAAAACTTTTACGCACGCAAGTAGCTGAAAATTTACGTACAGCCATGAATCCATTCATACGGATCATGCCTCTATTCATTAAAAAACACTTAATAAAAACGATCTATAAATACGTTGGTCCTTCATCGTTTACCAGTACCATCTCAAATCTTGGTGTCGTGAAAGTTCCTAAAATAATGGAAAGGCATGTTAAAGCGTTTAATGTCACCCTGGGTGCCACACGAGACACAAACGTTTCTTGCGGTCTGCTGGGATATAAAGACAACATCCGCATTTGTTTTTCTCGTGTCATTGAGGAGGCGCACGTTGAAAGGGAGTTCTTCACTTTTCTGGTAAAGATGGGAATACCTATCGCGGTCGAAAGTAATCAGGAATAATTAAATGTCATATTGCGTGAACTGTGGAGTAAAACTTAATCACAATGTCAGCAGCTGCCCCTTATGCGGAGTAGAGATCATTAATCCCGCAGATCCGATTGATCAAACCGCTGAAAAAATATTTCCTCAGTCACGCGATGTACACAAAGATTCGTTTGATAAAAGTTTATGGATAAAAATGGTTACCACCGTCCTGGGGTTACCAATGTTATTGTCAATAACAATAAATACCATTTTCGGAAATGGACTAAACTGGTCACTTTATGTTACTGGTACTCTGGGGATCATATGGGTCTGGCTCGTCAGCCCGTTCTTGTTTAAGCGCAGCTTTATGGCTCGCTCTGTTGTCATCGATGCAGTATTCCTTTTAGGATTCTTATACCTGATCGAATATCTCTCACACTCCCAGGGCTGGTTTTTCTCGCTTGCCTTTCCCATCATAGGTACTTTTACTATCTTATTACTTATTATTGTCATCCTTATTAAGCGCAAAATCCTAAAAGAATTGCATATCGTAGCGTCCATATTCTTAGGCATTGGTATTTTCTGCGTTATTTTAAATGGAATCATTAACTTTCACGCTTTGAGAATGCTCAAATTAGATTGGTCTCTTCTGGTCCTGATACCTTTCACCGCATTCGCATTAATTGCTGCTCTTCTCCAACAGCGTAGATGGATCGTTGAGGAATTGAAACATTGGTTTCATGTCTAAAAGACATTTCTATTGCTTAAAAACAGTTTGAAGCTCTTTTTTCAGCCTCTTAAAAAATAATTAATTATTTTAATATATTCTCTAGAAATTCATTTTGTGGCTTTATTCTTTATAAAGTTATTTTCAAATATTGTTTTCTTGTTTTTCCCTCTCTTAATTCTTTTTCTTACCTCTATTTGGTCGGAAAACACCTCTAATTTCTCTGTTTTACATTTCCTCTCACAACAAAAAATTTTGGTAATATATTCACTGTTAGAATAAGCTCATTAAATAATTGGTTTTTGAGGAGTGAATTGATGAGTATTCATATTAGCGCCGAACAGGGACAGATTGCTGAAACCGTCTTGCTTCCTGGTGATCCGCTGCGGGCAAAAAATATTGCCGAAACCATGCTGAAAGATATCATTTGCTTTAATCAGGTACGGGGAATGTTGGGTTTCACAGGCACGTATAACGGCAAACGTGTCTCAGTCATGGGTTCAGGTATGGGCATCCCTACTTTATCCATCTACGTCAATGAACTGCTTTCTGAATATAAGGTCAAAAATATCATTCGTGTGGGCACGTGTGGTGCGTTACAGCCAGATCTAAAAGTTGGCGACCTTGTCCTCGCAATGACCACATCCACAGATTCACACATAAATAAATTACGCTTCAATGGGATGGATTATGCTCCCTCAGCAGATTTCGACCTCTTGCTGAAAGCTTATAATGCAGCTGTCTTCCGCAAGGTAAATGTGAAAGTGGGCGGGATCTTATCAAGCGACACCTTTTATTATGATGACCTGGAATA
Organism: Pelolinea sp.; assembly: GCA_030655835.1. Taxonomy (GTDB): domain Bacteria; phylum Chloroflexota; class Anaerolineae; order Anaerolineales; family Anaerolineaceae; genus Pelolinea. The sequence goes on along the minus strand of JAUSPC010000099.1, from coordinate 1,583 downwards.
TTGGAAAAAGTGGGCGCAATATGGCGCCCTCGTTGTGGAAATGGAATCGGCGGGTCTTTATACACTGGCGGCGAAATTTAATGCAAAAGCTCTCTCGATCCTTACTGTCAGCGATAGCCTGGTAACCCACGCTTCTGCTTCATCCGAGCAGTGTGAAAAAGATTTTCCCCTTATGGCTGAGATTGCACTGGAAATAACTGAGTAACAAAAAAGCCTCTCCGATATGGAGAGGCTTTTTCAATAAAATATGTTTTCTCTAGTATCTACTTCACCACGATCTGTACCCAGAATCGAGCAAAATTTACTCCTAGGTCAGATTGAACACGCCATTCCCCGCGATACGTTCCGGTTGAAGACGGAGCAGTCAGGTTTGCAGTCAGGGTCACGCTCTCACCTGGTGAAACCGTATCGGATAGGTAAGAAAAAGTATCGCCACCCATTGCGGATCCGCTTAATAATACGAGGCGGTAATTCGTGTTCCAATTACAATATCCGGTATTCTTGATCGTCCAACTTTTTATGAAACCATCTCCGGGAGAATATATCGTGTTATCTGGAACCGTCTCAGAAATGAAGATCGCGTTTAAACACCCGCCCGGTGTACCGATCACATAGCTGTAATCATATGCGTAATATGTCTGAGGTACCTGTGTGGGATACGGTGTATTTGTTGGATATGGGGTATATGTTGGCTGTGCGGGAGCTGCAGATTCAGAAACCTTATCGAAATCCTCTGCTTCCATCTCAGCAAATCTCGCATCGATCGCTTCTGCAACTCTAGTGGCAATGATGGCATCCGTGTCAACAAAAAACAGTTGACATCCGCCTAACACGATGCTGCCTAATAAAAATATTGTTATTAATAATGTGCTTCTTTTCATATCATCCTCCTCAGGATAATGTCAACCACTACTAAAACACAAAAACTTTTCTTAAATATAGCCGATAATACTACTTATGCATAGTGTTTCCATTCACCATAAAACATGATTGGGGTTATGAATCCGTTTAAATCAATCAACTTTAAATTATTACTTAATGGGAATTATTATTTCATTTATTTCCTTTTGGTTTCCAGACTTTTCAGACCTTCCCAGCCAGATCGGGGGATGGCTTCAGAGTTGGTTTTCCAGGCACCCAACCAGCGGGCACAACCTCGCCTATTTTCATAAAATGTAGGAAGTCTTTCATTATTCAAATATCCTCTCCCATCTTTCCTCCATTTCCAAGGGAAATCACTATCATTGCATGATTTTAAACTTCGATCAATTAAGATTTGTCTGTACATATCGATCTTATCCGCATCTCCATGAATTCCGTGAGTATTGTCTACTAAGCCGCCTAAATCAGAGAGCGTCTAAGATGAAACGCTATCATCAACCCTTATTAATAATTCTCTTCCCTGCAAAATGTTATTGAAAAGTATAACTATTACACAGGTTTCTACCGTAAGTTTTTGTTAGATAATCAGCCCTTCATCCCCCAACTCATTCAGCGGCAACGTTAACCTTTTTTTTCTTCATTATATGACAACATTAAGTAGAGTAAAATTTTATTATGAATAAATTTAATGAAAATATTAA